>JANXTN010000168.1 GCA_025352435.1 Ferruginibacter sp.
TAGGTGTAAGTACGATGTAGCTTCGAGTGTACTGCACTGTAGCATCGAAGTTAATGTGTTTGAGGGTAGACAAAAAGCAGGTGCTAATAAGCAACACCATTAAATAAATTAATAATGATAATAAAAATGACCATATGGCAAGAACAGACAATCCTTTATTGCAGAATACCTCGGGTAAAATTGGAAATACTATTGTGGTTAAACAATACAGCTATGGCACTGTAATAAGTGCATTGCCTAATATGAGACGGGTTAAAAAAAGTGAACCGCAACTACTGAAACAAGGTTGGTTTAAAGATGCTGTTGCTTATGCGCAAACGATATTTCGTAACCCTGAAAAGAAAGCAACCTATGCAAAGAAAATAAAAAAATGGTAAAACTGTGTATCATACTGCGATACAGGAGTATTTGAAGAGAGTGAAGAAGGGTTAGTGGGGAGTGGCAAGGGAGAATACACCTACGAAAACCTACAAGGAAATCATTGCAAGCAAATAAAAAAGCCCGCTACGGATGGTAACGGGCTTCGATTTTTAGATTACAGATTATTTACAAACACAACCCGTCATTACTGCACAATTAGTACCTGCTGAGCAATTAGATGTCCTAGGACAACCTTTTGAACAAGTTACTGTTGCGTTTTTTGTTTCATTACTATTGTTTGCAAATACTATTGTGGATGTTACAAGCGTTAACGCTGACATTCCTATTATGATCTTTTTCATTTTTATATTTTTTTAATTTTAAATTATATGTGTTTTCATTTTTGCTAACCCATGTTTGGCGGGTGAAATAGCGATGACAAACTTTTAATAATTCTGTTATCATTAAATACAAAATATTGCCGTTTGAAGATATACTTTGGATGGCTTACTGTAACCTTTGAAGACGGCAACCAGACTGCTAAAGAGCATGCAAGAAAAGGATTACAATTTTTGTTTTCGCTCTGTTGTTTTTTATCCTGTTTTTTATCACAACATTTACTGATACAATTTTCACCCATTCCTCTACCACTGCTTCCGAGTACAGGCTGTAGCATAACAAAAAGCAGGATGAAGGAGAATATATAGGCTATCATTTTCACTATTTAAAATTACTAGTTTGTTGTACGGTTAGATTGTCGAAATCTTACTTTAACATAAGAATTTTAGTTATAAACATATTCACAATAAGATTTGTCTTTCTTTAAAACATAATGTTAAATCCTAATACTATTTATTCTCGTATTTAACAAAATATTATATTTTTATAATCCTCCTTTATCCGATGAAAATTGTTTGTCACTCTTTAAACAGTTTTTATGAATAAATTACTATTAATTTTATGGTTCTGTTTGTCGTTGCTAATAACTCAAACGGGCATTGCTCAATACAACAGATTGTGGATACCGGATACCCTAAGTGGCACTCAGTTTACATTAAGGATGAAGGATACGCTTTCTCAAATATTACCGGGGCAGCAAACCCTTACTGAAGGCATAAACGGGAAAATGTGGGGACCTACCATGTTCTTTAATAAAGGGGATACAGTGCATATGCATGTATACAATAATTTAAATGACAGTACAACATTGCATTGGCATGGGTTTCATTTACCACCTGTAATGGATGGTGGACCTCACCAAATTGTACCGCCGGGCACTATATGGGAGCCTTTCTGGCAGGTAAAAAACCGTGCAGCCATGTATTGGTATCATCCACACCTGCACATGACGACTGAAAAACAATTAAACAAAACACTCGGTGGTTTAATAATCGTTAGAGATCCTTTAGAAGCGGCGATAAAATTGCCACGCAAATACGGCATTGATGATATTCCTCTGATACTTACTGACAGAAGATTTGACGCACAAAATCAGTTGGTGCTTTCTCATTATGGAGATACCATGTTTACCAACTTTACTTTAAATGCGCAATACAACGTGCCTGCACAGGTAGTGCGTTTCAGAATTTTAACGGCATCTGCAGAACGTACTTATAATATCAAGTTCAGTGATGGCAGAACCTATTATGTTATTACCTCAGATGCAGGATTGCTGAATGCACCTGTAGCGGTAACGTCTTATAAAATGCATCCAGGTGAGCGCATAGAAATTCTGGTAAATTTTTCAGGACAAAGCAACAAGTCTGTAGTATTGCGGGCATACAATGATGTGTTGGATAATGGTGAACCAGGCTCTGAGCCCAACAATTCCAATACGAATCCGCAATTACGAAATGCTTTAGGTAACAGGGTATTTGATATGTGTCGCTTTGATGTAGGTGTACAAACTACAAACCCTGTTACTGTAATTCCTTCTGCTCTTACTCCTGTATACCCAATTGATCCTGCTACTGCAACAGTAACCCGTTCATTAACTTTTAGCGCTGCAGGTAATAACTGCCCACCTAATGCTTTTGGATGTGGCTGGATTAATAACAAGTTCTATGATTTTGACCGTATTGATTACAGAGTAAAACAAGGAACAACAGAGATATGGGAATTACGTAATAATTCGAGCATTGGTCATCCATTTCACATACATGATGTAAGTTTTAATATAATAAGCAGTTCCTATGGTGGCGGGGGTAGTTATAGCGGTGGTAGTTCTTATAGTGCCTCATCTACCCTTCCTGCAACAATGGCGGGCTGGAAGGACGTGGTATTTGTGCCGGCCTGGTCATCGATGAGATTTGTTGCTAAATTTGAAGACAATTGCGACAGCATTCACCCCTTTATGTACCATTGCCACATTTTGTATCACGAAGATGCAGGTATGATGGGGCAATTTACTGTAGGAGATTGTTTTGTGGCGGGTAAAAATTCAGGCAATAATTCATCTTCTGTAGAAACACTTGTTGGAAAAGGAAAACTAACAGGAAATAAAAATATCATCTCTTCTTTGCCTGAATTTACAGTCTATCCAAACCCAACGCATGATAAAATATTTCTTTCACTAAAAGATCCTTCCTTAGGAGTTTATTATGTTACAGTGAAGGATGCAGTTGGGCGTACCATCTACATGCTTCCGGGCTACAGATTGCAAAATGCAATTGATGTATCGTTTTTAACCCCCGGTACTTATTATGTAATACTACAGGATGATAAAAATAAACAGGTAAACACAAAAAAGTTTATCATTAAATAATTAGAATCAGAGCATAGAAACTGACCATAAAATGAAACGAATTGTTACCATATTTTTTACCATGACTGTTATTGTCTGCGTCTGTTTTATCTCTTACGGCCAAAAAACTGTTCCTGACTTTAATCTTAGAAGCACGGACAACAAATGGATATCATTAAAAAAATATCCGAAGGCCAAAGGGTTTATAATTGTATTTGTATGTAACCATTGCCCATTTGCAAACAGGTACAGTGGAAGGATGAATATACTCAATAGTAAATATGCTCCTTTAGGCATTCCTTTGATAGCGGTGAACAGCTCGGATACACTAATGTTTAGAGATGAAACATTTGCTAAAATGGTAGAATCGGCGAAAAAGAAAAAATATAATTTCCCTTATCTGTACGATAACACACAAATTGTAGGAAAAAATTTTTCCGCCTATAAAACTCCTCAGGCCTTTGTAATATGGAAACAAAATAACAAATGGGTTATTGAATACAATGGCACTTTGGATGATAATGGTGCGGAACCTACGAAAGTTGTACATGCCTTTATTGATGAAGCTGTTGAAAATTTGCTGGCAGGTATAAAAGTGTCCACACCGGTTACAAAATCTATTGGATGCGAAATTCATTACCGAAATGGGCCCTTTATGAATTTTGAAAATTAAAAAATATCCGTAAGGGAAAGAATCTCCGGGTTCGGCGTACAGATGAGTGCCATTTTTTATTCTACATTATTATTTATTAGGTGAATTTTTAAATCGGTTAATGACAACAGTTAGTGAAAGATTTTTTACTCCCGGTAAAAGATATGACATCTTTTGAAAAAGTGTCATCTCTACGTTGTGTTGCAACCACGCCATCCGGTCGAGGGAGGAGAATGAGTACCCTACTTACTCCAACTAAACTCTCCCCTCTCCCATCCCCCCAAATACCTTCCGCAAAAAAACTTATCTTGAACACCACAAAACTGAACTGAAACTACCAATGGAATTAAAAGAATTGAAGCCGAGAAAAGCACTGAACAAAGCCTTCTTAAAAGTAAAACCGAACAGAGCGGCGATTGAAAGTTTTAAGGCAAATCTTATACAGTTACTTGACAGAACCAATGACACAGAGAGCGAGGAGTTTCACAAAAACCTGGTGATAGATTTTTTAAAGAAAACCTATTACGATCCTAATCATTTTATAAATACAAAAGGCAGAAACGACCTTGTAATACACAACGGCAACACCGCTGCAAGCCCGGTAGCAGTTATTATAGAAGCTAAAAAGCTTACCAACAGGGCAGAAATGATCACCACAAAAAAGCTTAACTGCAAAGCTTTCCAGGAGCTGGTGCTGTATTATTTAAGAGAAAGAATAACACATAAAAACCTTGAAGTAAAATACCTGATAGCTACCAACATAAACGAATGGTTTATTTTTGATGCTACTATTTTTGACAGATTGTTTGCCCAAAACAAAAACTTTGTAAAACAGTATACCGACTTTGAAACGGGCCGCCTTGCCGATATAAAAACCGACTTCTTTTACAAACAAATAGCTGAGCCTTTTATTGCAGATATTGCTTCTGAAATAGCATTTACTTATTTTGATTTACAGGATTACCAGCAGCCGCTGCGCAACGATAACAAGGCAGACGATAACAAACTTATTGCACTGTACAAACTCTTATCTGCAGAGCATCTTTTAAAACTGCCTTTTACCAACGACAGTAACAGCCTTGATAAAAGATTTTACAGCGAACTGCTGCACATCATCGGCCTGCAGGAAACAAAAGACGGCAGCAAAAAACTGATAGGAAGAAACAAAGAAGGTGAGCGAAACAGTGGCAGCATATTAGAAGATGCCATGATACAGTTGGACAGTCTGGATAAAATAAACCGGTTGGACAAACCAAGCCAGTTTGGTGTAACCCAACAGGAACGCCTGTTTAACGTGGGGCTGGAGCTTTCTATTACCTGGATAAACAGGATACTCTTTTTAAAATTATTGGAAGCGCAGTTAATTACTTACAACAAAGGCAACAAAGCCTATTCGTTTTTAAATGCAGATAAGATCAAAAACTTTGATGACCTAAACAGCCTTTTCTTTCAGGTGCTGGCACGCAGGCATGATGACAGAAACGATGATGTAAAAAAGGCTTTTGAAAAAGTTCCTTACCTGAACAGTTCACTCTTTGAGCCTACAGAAATAGAGCAGGTAACACTCTTCATCAGCAATTTAAAAGATGATAAAGCCCTGCCGATATTGCCAGGCACGGTGCTAAAAAATGAGCAAGGAAAAAAACGCACGGGCAGCCTTAC
>JANXTN010000219.1 GCA_025352435.1 Ferruginibacter sp.
GGTGAAGCTGGTGATAACGCAGGTCTTTTATTACGTGGTATTGAGAAAACTCAAATCCGTCGTGGTATGGTGCTTTGTAAGCCAGGTTCAATTACTCCGCATACTGAATTTAAAGGCGAAGTTTATGTTCTTTCGAAAGAAGAAGGTGGACGTCATACTCCGTTCTTCAACAAATACCGTCCACAGTTTTATTTCCGTACTACGGATGTAACAGGAGAGGTTACTTTGAATGAGGGAACTGAAATGATCATGCCAGGTGATAACACTAACTTCACAGTAAAACTTATTCAACCTATCGCTATGGAGAAAGGTCTTAAGTTTGCGATACGTGAAGGTGGTCGTACAGTTGGTGCAGGTCAGGTAACTGAAATAATTAAGTAAGAACAGAATTAAATCTTTGAGAAAAGATTTTAATAAAAATAAACACAACAAAGTACCTTTGGTAATTACCCTTGGTACTTTGTTGTTTAAAACAAAACTCAATATTTAGCTCTTTTAAATAGGTCTAAACGTTTCTTGTTTAAGAAATATAGGCAACACACGGGAATGGTGCAACGGTAGCATACGGGTCTCCAAAACCTTTGATCTTGGTTCGAATCCTAGTTCCCGTGCTATCAATCCGCTGATGTACTAATGAGATCATTTGCTGATTGCAGTTAGTAATTTTTATTAGTACATTAGCTTTTAACTAATTATCAAATTAAGAAAATGAACAAATTCACTGATTTTGTAAAAGAATCATACGTTGAAATGACAGAAAAAGTTAGTTGGCCCAAGTGGGATCAACTAACTCAATCCACAATGATTGTTTTGGGAGCTACATTGTTTATCACATTGATTGTAGGGATTATGGATTTTGTAGCAAATGGCTCAATGAAATTTATTTACTCTTTATTTAAGTAAACATGGAAGATATAATAACAGACGCCGCAGTTTCTTTACCGGCAGAAAAACCTGCAAAAGAAAATAAGTGGTATGTACTTAGGGTAGTAAGTGGGAAGGAGCGTAAAATCAAAGAATACCTCGATAAAGATATTATTCGCAACGGATGGGATAAAATTATTTCTCAGATTTTTTTGCCTGTAGAAAAAGTTTACAAAGTTGCCAATGGTAAAAAAGTGATGAGAGAAAGAAATTTTTATCCCGGATACATTATGATGGAAGTTGCTGATGGAAAACTTACCGATGACATTATCCAACACGTAAGCGGTATAAGTAATGTTATGCATTTCCTTACTGATGGTAAAGGTTCTAAAGGAAACATTATTTCTTTAAGAAAAGCTGAAGTAAATAAAATGTTGGGTAGAGTGGATGAGATGACCGACTTAGGTGGAGTTACTATGAGCGAACCATTTATTATTGGTGAAACAATTAAAATTATTGATGGGCCTTTTAATGACTTTAATGGTGTTATAGAAGAAGTAAATGATGAGAAGAAAAAGTTGAAAGTTCAAGTGAAAATATTTGGTCGTGCTACTCCTGTAGAACTCAGTTACATGCAGGTGGAAAAAATCGCTTAATTTTTAAGTTTACAAATAAAAAACCCGCTTCTAGCGGGTTTTTTCGTGGCGGCATTCTTAGGTTTAATCTTTTAATTTCCCTTTATATCTTGCTTTAAATGCATTAAACCTTGGTATCGAAACATTTTGAACATATCCGTCATTAGGATTTAGCAAAATGTAATGCTGGTGGTATTCTTCTGCTCTGTAAAATCCATCAAGTTTTTTTATCTCTGTCACAATTGGTTTATTAAACATTCCGGATCTGTTATATTTATCAATTGCATTTTTAGCAAGTGCTTGCTGTTCTTGTGTTTCAAAAAAGATAGCGGATCGGTAGGATGATCCTCTGTCAGGCCCTTGTTGATCCACTGTTGTAGGGTCTTGTGACAGAAAAAAAACATTCAATAATTCATCGTATGAAACAATTTTTGGGTCATAATACACCATTACACTTTCTGCATGCCCCGTTGTTTCTGTTCCAACTTCTCTGTAAGTGGGATTTTTTGTATTGCCACCTGCATACCCGGCAATGGCGCTATCCACGCCTTGAACAGCTTCAAAAATATGAACGGTGCACCAAAAGCACCCTGAAGCAAAAACAGCTACAGCTTTGTCTTTTGAAGTCTTCATATCTACTCTTTTTACTTCAGTTTTCTTTGCACTGCCCCCTTGTGCACAACTAAATTGAGTTAAGGTTATGACACCGAAAAAAATAATCAAAAGAGTTCTTAGATAATACTTCATGATGGGATAATTTAATTTTTTATGATTCTTATTGCAATTTTATTGCATTACATACGCTAAAAATAATGCTTACTTACAATCTTAAATCTTAAATGTTTGCTAATGGATTAATTATTCTTTTTCTGTTACTATCAAATTTTTAAAATACATGAAAACTAAAAATTTCTATTATAATAAAATATCTTTATAACAATACACTTTACTCCTTAGTACTTGAAATTTTAAAATATGAAAGAAGATACTTTAAATGGAATGTCGCAATTTAATAGTAAGGTGGTAATAAAGTTTCAACTATATAATAGTTTGTTTTCCACACTTCCGTTTCATCGCATTGAAAAAACCGGCATCCTACTTTCACTATTTCAAAATGATTGTGAAGAGGGATTTAAAAAATTATTAAGTCCAACAGAAATTATTGAAATTTTTTTTGAAAAACATACTTCTTATAAAGAGCCACAGGAAAGAATTGATATGCTGTTTAGAATGATACAATATGTCGAACGTCAGGTGGTTTTATTTGATGCATTGGAAGATGCTGCATTTACTTCTGTTACCGATACAGGAGGTGCGGGGACTTTAAAGCAACTCAACCTAGAAGTTGATCAGCATAGAAAAGAAAAAGAAATTGAAAAAAAATTGAAAGACTTTTCTGTAAGGTTGGTACTTACAGCTCATCCGACACAATTTTATCCGGGTCAGGTATTAGGTATTATAAATGATTTATCAAAAGCATTATGCGGTAATGATGTTGCCAAAATAAATACATACCTCCAGCAATTAGGCAAAACAGCCTTTTTAAAAAAGCAAAAACCTACACCATTAGATGAAGCTGTAAGTTTAATATGGTATTTGGAAAATGTATTTTATGCAGCAGCAGGTAGGATTGTAAACACACTAAAGAATCAATATTCAAATACATTAAATGATGAGAAACCTATTATAAGTATGGGGTTTTGGCCTGGAGGGGACAGAGATGGTAACCCATTTGTAACAACGGAAACTACTCTGAATGTTGCTTCAGCATTAAAAGGAAGCATTATTAAGTGTTATTATTTGGAGATACGAAGAATGAAGCGCCGCCTTACTTTTAAAGGAATTGACGTTGTTTTAAATGGACTGGAAAAACAGTTATACGAGAATATTTTTATTCCGGGTTACAAAACTGAGTTAACCAAACAGGATATTCTAAAGGAGTTAGAAAAGGTAAAAGAAATGATTATTTATGATCACAACGGATTGTTTTTAGATCTAGTAACTGGGTTGATAAATAAAGTAAATATTTTTGGTTTGCACTTTGCATCTTTAGATATTAGGCAGGAAAGTTCCATTCATAATACTGTACTAACTCAACTTTATGGTGAAACTTACAACAATTTATCATTGAGTGACAAGATGCATTTTCTCACTAAAAAAAATGGCGTTGAAGATGATAAGAATTTTGTGGATGAGTTGGCAAATGATACAATTGCTAATATAAATGCAATAAAAAAAATCCAGAAGCAAAACGGAGAAGTAGGTTGCAACAGATACATTATAAGCCAATGTAATTCTGTATTGAATATCCTTGAGGTGTACGGGTTATTTTTGAGCTGTGGCTGGAAGAAAGAAAATCTTACCGTTGATATTGTACCGCTTTTTGAAACAATAGATGATTTGCAACGTGCTGCAGATATAATGAACGAATTGTACCAAAATCAAGCATACAAAAAACATCTCGCCGTAAGAAACAACAAGCAAACCATTATGCTCGGTTTCAGTGATGGAACAAAAGACGGTGGATATTTAATGGCGAATTTTAGCATTTACAAGGCAAAAGAAAATCTTACCAGAATTGCGAAAGAAAATAATATTGATGTAATATTTTTTGATGGCAGGGGTGGACCACCTGCCCGTGGAGGGGGCAAAACACATAAGTTTTATGCGAGTATGGGTAACAACATCTGCAACAAAGAAATTCAATTGACGATACAAGGGCAAACAGTAAGTTCTAATTTTGGAACTGTAGAAGCAGCACAATATAATATCGAACAACTTATACATGCCGGAATAAGTAATGCCATCTTTAATAATGAAAATATAACGCTTCAGCCAAGTGAAGAAAGCCTGCTTGAGAGGCTTTCGATAAAAAGTTTAGAGCGTTATCTTGCTTTAAAAAACCATCCCGATTTTTTAGAATATCTAATACATATTAGCCCCGTAAGGTTTTATGCAGAAACAAATATTGCCAGTAGGCCGGGAAAGCGCAACACCGGCAACAAACTAAATTTAAAAGATTTACGTGCTATACCATTTGTTGGTGCTTGGGCGCAGATAAAACAGAATGTCACAGGATTTTTTGGTGTAGGAACAGCCTTAGCTTCTTTGGAAAAAGATGGTGGTTTTGACAAAGCAAAGGAACTTTATAAAAATTCTTTGTTTTTTAAAACGCTGATGGATAATTGTGAAATGGTAATGAAGAAGTGTTTTTTTGCCCTTACTTCGTATTTAAATGATGATGAAAAATATGGTGAAATCTGGAACGAAATATTTGAAGAATACGAACTTACTAAAAAATACGTTTTACAATTAAGCGATAAAACAGCTTTGATGAGCGATTATCCTGTAGATAGTTTATCTGTAGCTATGAGAGAAAAAATTATTCTACCATCACTCACCATACAGCAATATGCTCTTAATAAAATTAGACAAATGGATGAGCAATTAATAAATTCACCATTAAAAGAAACCTACGAAACGCTCGTTATTAGATCTTCTTTTGGGATTATAAATGCTGGACGAAATTCTGTATAAATCAATCTAATTATCTATTTTATTAAATTTTAAAGCGGGATAATCATCTAACAATGTTAAAAGTGTGTGCAATAAAAAATCTCAATGCAAGACAATTTTTCAACTTCTTGCATTGCGTAGAAAATTTTTTATTTAACAATGCTCATTATATCAAAAATTTTAGAAAACTAAAACTTATAGACAGCGGCAACCAAAGCAGAAGTGGTATATTTTGTGCCTGAGCCATCGTTTTTCAAATAAAGATCACTGTTGGCACATTCAAATCTTACCTCAGGAATAATGGTAAGTGCTCCTGTTTTATAATTCAGGGATAAAGTATTTGCAAATATATCTTTGGTAGCAAAATAAATTGTTTTCTTATCAATAATGTATTCTGTACGTAGCGTTATTCCTACCTTGTTTGAAGGATCAAAATTTAGATAAAGAGCATTGCCAATCCAATTTCCACTGCTCAGCAAAGTGGGCTTTCTATCTTGAATGGTACCGTTATATCCAATTCCGAATTTATTAGAAATTATTCCATTTAGCACAAGATCTATTTGGTGGATAGACTTCATTGAACTTGGATTTTTTCCCGAATCTGATCCCGCAAAACCTGAATAATTTAAAAAGGCTTTTAATTTCCCATTTCTAGTGCTACCACTTATTTGTGCAATGAGATTTTTTACTGCAGTATTCGAAGTGCTTTGGTCAGTATAATTAGTTATACCAAGCATAAATGCAAGTTGTCCTGCAGTAACGTCTGCTTTTAACCCTGTATGAAAAAAAGGTCCGTTTGTAAACATATAACTCATGCTGTAATTTCTGTTAAGCGGCGCATCTAATACTTCGTAGCCTACATGGGTTGCAAATTTGCCCGCCGTAAATTTTACTTTGGGAGAAATATTGTAGGTGATGAAAGCCTGTTTGATAGCAGCTAGTGTAGCGAAGCCATTTTTACTACTATCAGCACCATCATTATAAGAAAATTCTTCTGCTCGTCGGCCAAATCCTAAATCTACTGTAGCCCCAACTTTACCTGATTTTGATGTAGCATCCAGTTTTAAGGAGGCCATGCCCAACTCAAAGGAACTTTGGGAATTTGTAAAACTTGTAAAATTATTTTGTTTGCCTGAAAAGTTGTAGCGGTAATATCCATCTACCAAGCCCGAGATAACTAATGTTTTGGCTGTATCCTGCGAAAAAGCTTTAAAATAGGGCATAAGGATGACTGCTGCTAGAGATAATTTTCTTAACATTGTAATAGATTTTTAATTATTAATAAGAGGTACAACCTTTGATCTTTGTCGAGAAGCTCATATGTAGGTTGTACCTTTTTTATATGTTTTAGTTTTCGATAATTTCTTCTTTTAAAATACCGTTTGTTTGTACCAATAATGTGCCTTGGGTATAATTTTCATTATGTTGGGAAGCATCAAGACCGAGTAATTCTTCTTCTTGACTTACCCGAATAGGAAGGATGAAATTGATGAATTTGAATATTACAAACGACATTGCGAAACTATATGCAACAACAATAGCTACGCCTTTTAACTGCGTAATGAAGAATGCAGGATTTCCGTAAAACAAACCATCTGTACCTGCCGCATTAACAGATTTTGTGGCAAAAATTCCGGTTAAGATCATTCCTACAATTCCACCAATACCATGGCATGGAAATACATCCAGCGTATCATCTAAACTTGATTTTGCTTTATAATGAACTGCCACATTTGAAATAATGGCTGCTAAAAATCCGATAAAAATACTTTGAGGAATGGCAACAAAACCTGCACCGGGGGTAATAGCGACCAACCCAACTACAGCACCAATACAGAAGCCCAATACTGAAGGTTTTTTACCTTTTAATACATCAAAAAACATCCAGCTTAGACCCGCTGCTGCAGCCGCTGTGTTTGTTGTAGCAAATGCTGAAACAGATAAAGTAGTGGCACCTAAAGCTGAACCGGCATTAAAACCAAACCAGCCAAACCACAGCAAACCCGTACCTATTAGTACATATGGAATATTAGCCGGAGGAAT
>JANXTN010000254.1 GCA_025352435.1 Ferruginibacter sp.
GTAACAACAGCAAAAACCAATGAAGAAGCATTTGAATTGCTTAAAGAAATGGGGATGCCTTTCAAAAATGTAAAGAAGTAGTACTAATCATTTAGTATTTAGAAAAATAAAATTATGGCTAAAAAATCAATTGAAGCTAGACAAAGAAAAAGAGAGCGTATTGTAGCAAAGTTTGCAGATAAAAGAGCTGCTCTTAAAGCCGCTGGCGATTATGCAGGATTGGATTTACTCCCAAAGAATGCATCACCGGTACGTTTAAGAAACCGTTGTCAACTTACAGGCCGTCCTCGTGGATACATGCGCCATTTTGGTGTAAACCGTATCACTTTTAGAGACATGGCTCTAGCAGGTAAAATACCTGGAGTTACTAAGGCAAGCTGGTAAGGCTCCTTTATCCTCCAAGAAACGATAAGGATATCGCATTGAAAAAATATTAAAATAACTTAACAAAAAAGAACAATGGTTACTGATCCGATAGCAGATTACTTAACAAGAATTAGAAACGCACAAATGGCTAATCACCGTATTGTGGAAATACCTGCAAGTAATTTAAAGAAGCGTATTACCGAGATTTTGTATGATAAGGGTTACATCTTAAAGTACAAATTTGAAGAAGATAAAAAACAGGGGTTAATTAAAATAGCATTGAAGTATGATGCTACGACGAAGTTACCTGCTATTCAAAGTTTAGAAAGAGTGAGCCGTCCAGGTTTGCGTACTTATGCAAAGCCTGACGAATTTAGAAGAGTTAAAAACGGCTTGGGTGTAGCAATTATTTCTACATCTAAAGGTGTAATGACAGACAAAGAGGCTAAAATGCAAAACGTAGGCGGAGAAGTGCTTTGCAACATATATTAATTAGCAAATTGGGTGATTTGAAAAATGAAAATGATTCAAGTCACAACAATAAAATTGAACTTAAGCTATCTATACAGTAGCTGAACTCAATAAAATATTTTCAAAGAGAGTAGTTTTAAAATTTTCAAATTAGTACCATGAGTCGTATAGGAAAAAAGCCGGTAGAAATTCCATCAGGAGTTACCATCAGCCTTAATAAAAATAGCAATGAGGTTTCTGTAAAAGGACCCAAAGGTGAATTAAAGCAAAATATTGACCGTGATATTGTTGTAGAGATCAATGACAATATTGTTGAGTTCAAAAGACCAACAGATCAGATTCGTCACCGTGCTATGCATGGATTGTACCGTTCTTTAATTAGTAATATGGTTAAAGGTGTTACAGAAGGATACACAAAACAATTAGAACTAGTAGGTGTTGGTTATAAAGCAGCAAACACCGGGAATTTATTGGATCTTTCCCTTGGTTACTCTCATAATATTTTGGTTGAAATTCCATCAGAATTAAAGGTGAGTACGCTACAGGAAAAAGGTAAAAACCCTATCATCACTTTGGAAAGTATCGATAAGCAATTATTAGGTGCTGTGAGTGCTAAGATAAGAAGCTTGCGTAAGCCTGAGCCGTACAAAGGAAAGGGTGTAAAGTTTGTAGGTGAAGTATTAAGAAGAAAAGCAGGTAAATCAGCAGGTAAATAACTATAAAATTTAATTTTTTCTCGGCAGCATCGAGGAATACAAAATAAAATAAGATGAACAATAAATCTCAGGCAAGACAAAAGATACGCTACCGCATTCGCAAGAAAGTTAATGGTACTGCATCTACACCACGCCTTACAGTTTTTAGAAGCAATTCAGATATATACGCACAATTGATAGATGACGAAACAGGAACAACGATTGCGGGTGCCTCTTCTCGTCAAAAAGATATTATTGCACAAACGGCTCCTAAGATCGAGAAAAGTAAAATGGTTGGTGAAGCAATAGCAAGAAAAGCTGTTGATCTTGGAATTGAAAAAGTTGTCTTTGATCGTAGTGGTTATATTTACCACGGTCGTATTAAAGCAGTAGCTGAAGGAGCAAGAGAAGGTGGATTGAAATTCTAATATCCACAACAACATTCTAAAAATCGAAAATACAGATAATGTCAAACGTAATTGTAAATAAAATGAAGGCCGGTGACCTTGAGTTGAAAGAAAAAGTTGTTGCTATTAACCGTGTGGTAAAAACTACAAAAGGTGGTCGTGCATTCAGTTTTTCCGCTTTGGTGGTAGTCGGTAACGGCGCGGGAGTTGTAGGGCATGGTTTAGGAAAAGCTAAAGAAGTACAGGAAGCCATTACAAAAGGAATTGAAGATGCAAAGAAGAATTTGATAAAAGTTCCGATCATGCATGGTACTATTCCTCACGATCAATTAAGCAAAGAAGGAGCAGCAAAGGTTCTTATTAAACCGGCGGCGCATGGTACCGGTGTAATCGCCGGAGGTAGTATGCGTGCAGTGTTAGAAGCTGCAGGGATTACAGATATTCTTGCTAAAAATTTGGGTTCTGCTAATCCTACTAACGTAGTAAAAGCAACATTCAAAGCATTGGCTACATTGCGTGAACCAATTGCTATTTCAAGAACTCGTAATATTTCTTTGAAGAAAGTTTTTAACGGATAAACTAGTATTGAGTATTTAGATTAGATACAAGATATTAGACAAAAATAATTCTAATGAAAAAAGTAAAAGTAACTCAGGTTAAAAGTGTGATCGACAGATCTGAGCGTCAGAAGAGAACAATGCAAGCATTGGGTCTTACAAAGATGCACAGAACAGTAGAAAAAGAAGCTACGCCACAAATATTGGGAATGATTACGAAAGTGAGTCATCTTGTAAAAGTGGAAGAAGCATAAAATAAATTTGCAGGTTTGCCATTAGGCAAATTTGTCAATTATACACCCCCGCATTTTTGCAAACGGCAAAATGCCCATTTTAAAAAAGCGAGCCCCGATTGCTTTCGAGGCGTAAGTAAAAAACAAAAGCATTATGAATTTACATTCTCTTAGGCCTGCAAAAGGCGCAACTCACAAAGCCATCAGAATTGGACGTGGTGAAGCAAGTGGTAAAGGTGGTACTTCTACAAAAGGTAACAAAGGTGGTCAAAGTCGTGCAGGTTATAAAAGCAAGCCCGGTTTTGAAGGTGGTCA
>JANXTN010000259.1 GCA_025352435.1 Ferruginibacter sp.
TTTCAACAAGTCTCGTCTCAAAGATCTGCGGGTTGAATTTATAAAAAATAAATGTAAAGACTGCCATGATTAACGTCACCACGATAAAGACCTTAAATCCTTCTGAAAAATAGTTTTTAAAACTTAACTCATCAATATTATTTTGATGATAAAAAAACAATCCAATTAATATTCCAATCGCATAAATCCCATAAATGAAATACTGGTTCTTTCCGTTATCAGGTAAATGAAATACATAAAAAAGTACCAAAGAAGCCATAACCATGGCCGCAGCAGTTATCAATCCAATATATTTTGCAGAAATATTTTTCATCAATTATTTAAAACCAGTTTGTTTTTATTTATAATTCCTATCACTTTTCCTTTCATTTCTTTCCCAATAAAAGCGCTGTTTTTCGATTTTGAAAGAATTGCTTTTTCTTCAAACATATACTTTGTTGCAGGCTCAAAAATGGTAAGGCATGCAGGAACATCAATTTTAATACCCGGTATCGTCAATCCAAATATCTTTCTGTTTTGCTCGGTTAGCATTTTAACCAACAGTTCTGTATCATTTACAATTCCGTTTATTATTCCATACAACGTTTGTAAGGTTATCATGCCATTTTTAGCATATTCAAATTCGCAAATTTTGTCATCGGCACATTGCGGTGTGTGGTGACTTGCTATGCAATCAATATCGCCCGATCTCAATGCACGCTCCAATGCAGCAACATCTTCCTTTGTACGTAAAGGCGGATTTACTTTTAAATTGGTGTCATAGTCAACCAAATCTTCATCGCTAAAAAACAAATGATAGGGAGTGACAGAACAGCTTATATTCAAACCATCCTTTCTCGCATTTTTTATTAGATCTATTCCTTTTTTTGTAGATACGCCTGTAATGTGTAAGTGCGATTCTGTGTAACGAAGCAGTGCAATATCTCTAGCTATCATAACTTCTTCGGCCATGGCAGGATTGCCCGGTAGTCCGAGTTTAGTGCTCATGATTCCCTCGTTCATCAACCCACCTTCATTGATACTTTTATCATCTGGCACTTGTATAATCACTGAATTTTTTGCAGAAACATATTGCAAAGCTTTTAATAAAATGCCGGATTGTTGAATTGATTTTCTGCCATCTCCAAATGCAATGGCACCACTGTTGTGCATATCATACATTTCAGTAAGTGCTAACCCTTCTGCATTTTTTGTAACGGATCCAATTGGGTGAATATATATTGGGAGTGTTTTTGCACGTTCTATCAGGAATTCAATTTGCCCTTTAGACGAAACGGTAGGTATCGTATCCGGGACCAACATTACATCGGTAAAACCACCAGCTGCTGCAGCATTTGCACCACTCTCAAGTGTTTCTCTGTGTTCATTACCCGGCTCCGCAAAATCAGCAAAAATATCCATCCACCCAATGCTTAGGTGCAAATTATTTCCGGCAATGATTTGGGTATTTTCTATTGAAATATTATCCTCAATCGATTTAATAATTCCATTAACAACTAAAATATCTTTTACCTGAAGATTGAAAGGAGACGACGAACAGATGATGGTTGCTTGCTTTATTAAAACAGTCATGTTTTTTGAGATTGCGCAAATATCTATAAAAATGAGCAGACTATAAAACAGCATTTTATATTCTGATAAGTGCGATACGAGTGGATTTACTATTTTAAAAAGTCCTATTTTTAAGAGCCCTTATAAACGATGCTCAAATAGATTATGAAATATTCATCCATACTAAATTATATAGGTGGCGAGTTTATCGCACCAAGCAATACGAATACCATTGATGTAGTTTCTCCCATTGATGGTACTTTATTATCGAAAGTCACATTGTCTTCAACTGTAGATCTTGATGCTGCGGTAGCCGCAGCAAAAAAAGCTTTCCCTGCCTGGAGTAAAACCCCCATAAAAGAAAGGGTGCAGGTTTTTTTTAAATACAAAACTTTGCTAGAGAAAAATCTTCAGGAACTGGCAAGCCTATGTAGTGAGGAAAACGGAAAAACAATGAGCGAATCGGTTGCAGAGATTGAGAAGTGCATTGAACTCACAGAATTTGCTACTTCGTTACCACAATTGGTAACCGGCGAAATACTGGAAGTGAGTAGGGGCGTCGAATGCAGAACAGAACGTGTTGCATTGGGCGTAGTAGCGTCCATTGTACCTTTTAATTTTCCAAGCATGGTTCCCAACTGGACATTGCCAAACGCCATAGCATTGGGGAATTGTATGATTATGAAACCATCTGAAAAAGTGCCTTTGAGTTGCGGCAGACTTGCAGAGTTATTACAAGAAGCGGGTTTGCCTGATGGCGTATTTAATATTGTACATGGAGATGTTGACATCGTAAATGCTATTTGTGACCATCCCGATATAGAAGCAATATCCTTTGTAGGTTCTACTAAAGTTGCTAAAATTGTTTACCAGCGAGCTACTTCCAATTATAAAAGATGTCTTGCTTTAGGCGGCGCAAAAAACCATCTAATGGTTTTGCCTGATGCAATACCAGGTATGACCGCCCAAAATGTGGCGGCAAGTATGAGTGGCTGCGCCGGTCAGCGTTGCATGGCTGCCAGTGCAATGATTGGTGTGGGAGATGTAGACAGTATTATTGATAAAATTTGTGAAGAAGCAAGAAAAATAATACCGGGAGAAAACCTTGGACCTGTTATTAATAAAGCTTCACAGGAAAAAATTGAACAATACATAACGGAAGCTGAACAGCAAGGTGCTAAAATACTTGTTGATGGAAGAAATACTAAGGTATTCGGAAAAGAAAACGGTACCTATGTCGGCCCAACAGTTATTGATTTTGTAACTGCGGATATGAGTGTCGCCACGGAAGAAATATTCGGACCGGTAATTTCCATTATGCGTGCAAAAACCGTGGATGAAGCATTGGCAATTGAAAATGCAAATCCATATGGGAATGCCGCATCGGTATTTACACAAAATGGCGGAATGGCGAGGTATATTATTGAAAGAGCAAGTGCTGGAATGATTGGTGTCAATGTTGGTGTGCCCGTTCCCCGAGAGCCTTTCAGCTTTGGTGGCTGGAATGAAAGTAAATTTGGTGTAGGTGATATTACAGGAAAAAGTTCCATTGAATTTTGGACGAAATTAAAAAAATCAACCATTAAATGGAATGCTGAGGCGGGGGTTAATTGGATGAGTTAAAAAGTGAATGGTGAATAGTGAAAAGTGATACACGTTATTCTATTTATGCATCAATAAAAAATATTAAAAATGGAAAAAGTACTTTCTGAAACAAAGGAGATCATTGATAATAATTTAGACTACACTTTGTTTTCGTGGAGTAAACAAAAAGGCATTGCGCCCATTGCAGTTAAACATGCGGAAGGTGTTTATTTGTATGATTATGATGACAGGCGATACATTGATTTTTCATCGGGCTTAATGAATGTAAACATCGGTCATGGTGACCAGAGAATTACAGATGCTGTTGTAAAGCAAATGCAGCAAATATCTTATGTAACGCCAAGTTGTGTAACAAAAGTCCGTGGAGAGTTGGGTAAAAAGTTAGCACAGATTTGTGCCGGTGATTTGAATAAATCTTTCTTCACGTTATGCGGTGCAACATCAATGGAGAATGCTATTAAACTTGCAAGATTGTACACGGGCAGGCACAAAATTTTAAGCCGTTATCAATCTTATCATGGTGCATCTTATGGTGCTATGGCCGCAAGTGGCGATCCACGCAGGCTTCCGGCAGATGGACAACAGGCACCGAATTTTGTACATTTTGATTTACCCATAAAATACCGATGGGAATATGGCGAAGAAAATTTATTAAAAGAAGTTGTCAATGGTTTAGAACGGATGATAGTTTATGAAGGTCCGGGTAATATTGCTGCAATAATTTTAGAAGGAGAATCCGGTTCGTCAGGTTGTTTAAAGTACCCAATTGGATATTTAAAAGCAGTAAGAGAAATCTGTGATAAAAATGGCATGCTGTTGATTATTGATGAAGTGATGAGCGGCTTTGGCCGCACCGGTAAATGGTTCGGATTTCAGCACCACGATATAGTTCCTGATATGATTGTGATGGCAAAAGGATTAACCTGTGGTTACCTACCTTTTGGTTGTTTACAGGTAAGTGATAAAATCGCTTCCAAATATGATGAAGCCATGCTGCCACTTGGTCTTACGTATTCTGCACACCCCGTAAGTTGCGCTGCGGCATTGGCTACTTTGCATATTTATGAAGAAGATAATCTTATTGAAAACGCCGCGGCAATGGGAAAATACATGGAAGAAAAAGTGGAAGAAATGAAAGGGGTTCATCCCAGTATCGGCGATTTTAGAAACACAGGTTTATTGGGTTGTATAGAATTGGTGAAGAATAGAAATACAAAAGAACCGATGGCACCATTTAATGCCAAGCCAGATGAAATGGTGGTGATGAACCAAGTTGCGGCAAAAATAAAAGAACTGGGCATGTATACTTTTGT
>JANXTN010000287.1 GCA_025352435.1 Ferruginibacter sp.
ACACTGTAAAGTTTTTTCGGTACAAGACACAACAAACACCGCAACATTACTTATTCTATCCCACATGAATTTTATCTGCGTAGCTAACTAAAACCAATGCTTATTTCTATTAAAATATGGGTTGTATAAATTAAAATATAAAACTATATTTATCTTTATTAGTAGCCCTTATAGCTTACCAACCTAAAACAAACATTATGCAAACTTTCAAAAAATCATTGTTATCTGTAACGCTACTAGCACTTGTAAATATTTGCTTTGCCCAAGCAGGTGAAGGTTCTCCAATGGATACTACCATCTATGGCAGAAATAAGGCCGTTGGTAAATATGTAAAAACTCGTGGTATAAATATGTATTACGAAACATACGGATCAGGAGAGCCGCTACTTATTATTCATGGCAATGGCGGCTCTATGAATAATTTTATTTATCAAATTCCATTTTTTGAGAAGCATTATGAAGTTATTCTAGCGGATAGCCGTGCACAAGGCAAAACTAAAGATGCAGGAGATTCTTTAAGCTATGAAATGATGACTGATGATTTAAATGCACTACTCGATACACTTCACGTTAAAAACGCTTTTGTAATTGGCTGGAGCGATGGTGGCATTAATGGTTTATTGCTGGCAATGCGCCATCCTGATAAAGTAAAAAAACTCGCTGTAACAGGCGCAAACCTTTGGCCTGATGAATCCGCTGTTGATCCTTTTATTTACAACTGGGCAAAAAATTATTACGACTCCTTAAAGAAATTACCATTCACGCCAAATAACAAAGGAAGCCTGAAACTCACACGCTTATTAGCTTTCGAGCCACATATCAGTACAAAACAATTACAAAATATAAAATGCCCCACGCTCGTAATTGGTGGAGATCATGATGTTATTTTACCGCAGCATACAATGCTTATAGCACAATCAATTCCTAATTCTTATCTCTGGCTTCTACCAAATTCAGGGCATTCCACACCCATTTTTTACAAAGAAAAATTCAATACAGAAATAGATAATTTTTTTCAAACACCATTTAGAAAAATAGAAGGTTTTGGCAGGTTTAATTAGATAAAATAGAAGTTTAAACCAATTATCTTCTTATGCTTTTTCACGAACAACTAAAAGCTTTTATTCCGACCACAAAGCGGGCAGAAGCAAAAATATTTTACTGCGATGTGTTGGGGCTTGTATTGCTGGCGGAAGATGAATATGCAATTGAATTCAATGCAAATGGTGTATTACTAAGAGTAGCATCTATCCCTGTTTTTACTCCGCATGCCTTCACAGTTTTAGGATGGAACGTAGAGGATATTATTTCCAAAATAAATTCTTTAAACAGTCATGGTATTTTTTGTGAGAAATATAGTTTTCTTCCTCAGAATGATCTAGGTATTTGGGTTTCACCAAATGGTTCGCAGGTAGCATGGTTCAAAGATCCTGATGAAAACATCCTTTCATTAACACAATTACCATCTACAATAAACGAACATCAAAAAAAGTATTTAAGAAATACTCTTAATAATTAATTCATAATACAAACTTCAATGCATAAAATATTTAAAAACAATTTCTGTTGTAATTTTTTTTGTCGATGGGCATTTATTTAAATTTATATGCGGACATCGCAGTTTAATCGGGCGTATACGAAGGCAACTTTTTATCGTTATTTAAAAGCACTGATCGATGCGGGTTTTGGGAAACGATTGATGTATGGATCTGATCAAATGGCGTGGGACGATGCTATTCCTCTCCCTCTATTAAAAATGTAGAAAATGCCCCATTCCTTCATTCCTTAATGAACTACAAAAGCAGGATATTTTTTATAATAATGCAAAACAATTTTATACTCTTAAATTAAAAATTGCAAAAGCAAACCACAAAAACAATAAATATTGTATTTTAAATAGGTACAATAGAAAAAAGTTTTTCATTTCTAATAAATTCTTTCTTAGTTGATTAGCTCAAAAAACCATTTTAGTAAACGAAATAGTTCATGACGTTTTTTAAAAATTGCAACAGCTTTTGAATTTGCCCAACATATTTTTTTAGCAAAACAATATGTTATGAACAAGAACAGACCAATTATTATTATTGAAGATGATTTAGACGATCAGTTTTTTTTAGAGACTGTGTTTAAGAAATTAAACTATGAAAATGAGCTGGTTTTTTTTGATGATGGAGAGGCTGCACTTGCTTATTTAAATACTGTAGAAACTTTGCCTTTTCTTATTTTGTCAGACATAAATATGCCAAAGCTTAATGGTCTTGAATTACGAAAAAAACTGAAGACTGATGCAGATCTGCAACTGAAATGTATACCATATTTATTTTTTTCTACCGCTGCAAACCAACCCGCTGTAATAGAAGCATACAGTATGTCTGTACAGGGATTTTTTGTAAAACAAAACAGTCTGGAAGATTTGGAAAAAACCATCAGTGTAATTATGGAATATTGGACAAGATGTGTAGCCCCCAATAATTTTTCTCCTGAAGTATTTTACAGCCATACAAATTTCTAAGGCACAACATTTTAATAAATCGCTGTGGTATAAGAATTAATTAATAAGAAGAACCAAATTACTTGGAATACTAACTAATGTTCGCTATTTTCGTTTTACAATTAAAAATAAAAATTATGAAATTGTTCTTTCGTTCCCTTGCATTTTTTTCCTTGGCTATTTTTCTTTTTACTTCTTGTAATAAAGACGAAGTAATGACACCTACACCTGCTCCGACTGTTGTTAAAGAATACAGCATAAAAATGAGTGCGGCCAATGAAATTGCTGCTAATACTCGTCCTGAAACATCTACTGCATCATTAAAAATATATTCAGACAATACCGTAACGCTAAGTTCTACTTTCAGCAATTTTACAGCGGGAGATACGATAAAAGCTGCACACATACATGTGGGCGACGCAGTGAGCAACGGTTCAATTGTTTTACCCTTTACTATCGTAGTAGCAGGTGCTAATGTAGAAGCAAAGGCAACAGACGTTAGGCAAACTTTGATTGACAGTCTTAAAAGTAATGTTACCGAATTTTATGCAAACATTCATACTTCGCAATTTCCTGGTGGCTTAGCACGGGGGCAGATTGGTAAAAATATTTTGCAGGCATACAATGTTTCTTTAAGCGGTGCAAACGAGCCAACCCCAGTAACAACAACTGCTACCGGAATTGCCCTTGTAAGAATTAATGAGGACAATAAAATGTTTTCTAAAATTACTATCAGCAATTTAGAAACAGGAGATACATTGCGTTTTGCACATATCCACTTCGGCGTTACAGGTGTTAACGGCCCAGTAATCACAAACCTTGCGGACACAAGAAATGATTTTGCAACTACTCAAACAAGAACTATAAGCGCGGGTTTAGCTGATTCTATAGCAACAAAAACGGTTTATGTAAATGTGCACTCAAATTTTTCGCCGGGTGGAAAGATGAGAGGACAAATAAGATAATAAATCAGATTTCTATTTGCCCAAAATCATCATAATATACTGTTCAATGATGATTTTGGGTTTTTTTATTTTTGTAAAAAGAAGTAAAATAATAATTTATACCACCCACAACACAACTGCCCATAAAGCAGATACTGAAATAACTATCCATAAAATAAAAGCCTGCAGCAAAGGCATAGCGCCAACAGATTGCAAAACCTTTTTTGATAAACCGGCCCCTATTAAAAACAACGTGAGCGTAAGTCCTGCTTTCGCAATACTTACAATATAATGCCCATACTGCTGTACAAATGGTATGTAAGAATTTATTATCATAGCTATTATAAAGAATCCTATGAAATAAGGAATTTTAATTTTAGTGTTTCTATTTTTAAATAAAAAAGTTGAAAGAAATGCAACCGGAATAATCCACAATGCTCTTGCTAATTTAATGGTGGTTGCTATTTCCAATGCTTGCGTTCCATACTTGCTTGCAGCACCCACTACTGAACTTGTATCATGTATTGCAATGGCACACCAGAGTCCAAACTGCCCCTGTGTTAATTGTAATTGATGTCCAATAAAAGGAAACGTGATGAGAGCAATGGAATTAAGTATAAACACTGCGCCCAATGCAATTGATATCTGTTTTTCTTCAGCTTTAATTACCGGAGAAATTGCAGCAATTGCACTGCCCCCACAAATTGCTGTACCGGTAGAAATTAAATAAGAGGTTTTCTTTTCTGTTTTTAAAATTCGTCCCAAGAAATATCCAAAAACCAATGTGCCTATAATAGATACTATTGTAAATAAAATTCCTTCTTTTCCTGCTTTTAGAGCACTGTGAACATTCATGCCAAAACCTAAGCCCACTACAGAAATTTTGAGTAACAGTTGTGTAGCTCTATTATTATTTTTTTGATATGGATGTCCTACAAATAATGCGATTACCAGCCCCAAAAGCAAGGCTATAGGTGGCGATACGAAAGGAGTTAAACAAAATAAAGCAAGGACTAAGAAGATGATTTTTTTTACAAAATCCGATGTCGGTTCCAATTTAGTGTTCTCACTACTTTCAGGATTGTCCATGCATTTATTTTGCTGTAAAACTGTTGTTTTAAAACAACATATTATATTTTAAAAAGTGATGCTGCATAATTTAAAGTAATAGAATTTTGTTACTACTTTTTTAATTTAGCTTAAGTGAGGATTGTTTTTTTTCTCATCTCCGATTTTTGTAACCGGACCATGACCACTGTAAACCAAAGTATCTTCAGGCAAGGCTAGGAGTTGTTCTTTTATACTTTTGATAAGCTGCTCATGATTACCACCCGGTAAGTCAGTTCTGCCAATACTGTTTCTAAACAATGCATCACCACTAATTACAAATTTATCTTTGGCGCTATAAAAAGCTAAACTGCCCGGGCTATGACCCGGTACCAATAACACTTTTAAAACATCTTGACCTAATGTTATACTGTCGCCTTCATTAAGTAATTTAAATTCTCCGGAGTAATTATCAAAGGGCATATCATACATTAAACCACTTGTAGGTGCAAATGCTAAAACTGCTTTTTCATCTTCATGAATATTTAGCAACAGATTATATTTTTCGGATAGGAATTTATTTCCAAATACATGATCCAAATGGCAATGGGTATTTATAAGCATTTTCGGTGTCAAATTATTGCTTTTTACATAAGCAACCAATTCTTCCTTTTCCGCATCAAAGTAACAACCGGGGTCTATGATAATACAGTCGTTAAACTCATTGTAAAGTATATACGTATTCTCCTGTATTGGACTAAATTCGAATGATTTTATTGTAAGCATGTATGCTGATTTAAAATGATTTAAATTGTATAGTGTAATCAAGTAATTTTAAGACTCAATATAAAAGATAGTATGGCAAAGTTCAGCAGAATAATTTTTATTTCCTTCATATTCATTTTTTCAGCCCTTGTATCCACAGCACAGGTGAGTGCTGTTACTTTTGGAAAAAACAGAATTCAATATAAAAAATTTAAGTGGCAGTTTTATCAGACCCAAAACTTTAATGTTTACTTCTATGATGGTGGGCAGGAACTTGCAAAATTTACTGCACAGGTTGCCGAAAAAGAATTGCCACAAATAGAAGCAGCTGCAGAATACAGTCTACAACGCAGAGCTAATATTATTTTATACAATGAATTTGCAGATAAAAAACAAACCAACATTGGGTTGGAATCTGATATCTTGAATGCTGGCTCAGTGACAAAACTAGTAAACAATAAAATGGTTATTTATTATGATGCAAACCATTACAATTTAAAGCGACAGCTAAGACAAGGCATTGCAGATATCATAACAAAAAATGTTTTATTTGGAGATGACTTGGGCGAAGTTGCCAGCAACCAAACATTGTTGGATTTACCTGTATGGCTTACTGATGGGTATGTAGCTTACCTTGGCGAAAACTGGAGTACAGATTTGGATGATGAACTTAAAAGCGAAATGCTTAGTGGAAATTACAATAAGTTTTCAAAGTTTGCTTTTGAAAAGCCGTTACTTGCAGGTCATGCATTTTGGTATTATATAGAGGAGAAATACAAAAAAGAAAACGTTACTTATTTTCTATACCTGGCAAGAGTGTATAAAAATTTAAACAAGGCAAGTAAGCAAATAACTAAACTTACATTTAAAGAATTGCAGACTGCTTTTATGGAATATCAGGATGATAAATATTCTAAAGATATTGCCCGCCGCAAAGCATATCCTAAAGGAAATTATGTAGATGGTTTTGACATTAGCAAACGTTTAAATTATTACCGATTTAATGTAAACCCAAATAAAAAGAATAACGATTATGTAGTTACACAATTTAAAAAGGGTATCGTTCGGTTAATACTAAACGAAGGTTACGAAAACAAAACGCTGCTTAAATATGGTACTAGATCATATGAGGCTGAAGTGAACCCAAGTTATCCGTTGGTAGCCTGGGATCCAAAAGGAACAAGGATTTCCGTTATTTACACAACTGAAGGGCATCTTAAATTATTTGTGTACGATGTACTTAGTAATTTAAAACAATACACGTTCGATATTACGGATAAGTTTGATCAGGTGCAGGATGTAAAGTACATGTTGGATAGCCGTACATTGCTTTTATCTGCTGTAAAAAATGGTCATGCAGATATTTACACTTTTGCTATAGAAAAAGAAAAAGTTACGCAGATTACAAACGATGTGTATGATGATCTTGATGCTACGTTTGTATCTTTTCCGGGCAAGACAGGAATAATGTATGCAAGTAACAGACCGAGCGCTGCTGCAAAAACTGCAGACACTGTGTTACCAAGTGATAACCGTTTTAATGTTTTTTTAATAACCAACTTTGGTGACAAGCCCGAGCTTAATCAGATAACGCAGCTTACCAATTTGAAATATGGTAATGCTCGTTTTCCTACACCATACAACAGCAACCACTTTACTTTTGTAAGTGATGAAAATGGTATTGGTAATCGCTATGCGGGTTTCTTTACTACAAAGGCGGAAGGTCTTGATACATTGGTCTTAATTGGAGATGATATACTTCGTAATCCATCTCAAAAAGAAGTAGACAGTACATTACGGGTTTTTAAAAAAACAGATATTGATTCTGTAGCAGTGGTAGCAGTTTCATCAGATTCTGCATACATTTTCCCGCTTACAAATTACCCGAGCTCACTTGCAGAAAGCAGAGTTGCCGGCGATAATAACCAGGTAAGTGAAGTAACCCGACAAAGTGACGAGAAGATTTTATACAAACTTAAAATAGATGAGAATACATTGTATAAAAGAAATGTGAGTGCTTTGCCCACTGAGTATGCCAAAAAATTAATGAGAGAAAGCCGGCTTACAAAAGTAAATCCGGTAACGGGAAAGCCTTTTGTGCCTAATACTACTGCCACCGATACAGCAAAAAAATCAAATGACTTTTTCCAGACCGAATTTGGTTCAGATTCTACAAAGAAATCTTCAATTGAAAAAACTGTCATATCGGTAGTTAAGGATGATGATAATGTATTAGCAAGGGCCAAGTTGTTTGTATATAAACCGAAGAAATTTTCTGCAGATTATGGCTCAGCCGGTTTTAATAACAGTGTGCTCATCAACAGGTATCAACCATACCAAGGCGGCGCAGGCCCTATAATGCTTAACAGCGGAAGTCCTCTAAATGGTCTTATCCGTTTGGGTACATCAGATTTGATGGAAGATATAAAAATTACGGGCGGTTTTAAAATAGGTACCAATCTTAAAGACAACGAGTGGTTGCTCAATTACCAAAATTTAAAACGCAGAATTGATTGGGGGCTCACCTATTATAGAAATGTTCAAAGTCTTTCCTTTGTAACAAATGGTACTCCTCCGCAATACTTAAATGGTAAACAATTTACCAATTTATACCAGGCTAATATTTCGTACCCATTTGATGAAACAAAAAGCATAAGATTCAGCACCGGCATCAGGGCAGACAATCAGGTTGTAAATGCAAACCTACAATTGCCTGCAACTTTGTTGGTAAAAAATAATCTTACATTATATCAAACAACTCATCTTGAATTTGTATATGATAACAGCATTGCTACTGCACAAAACATTTACAATGGTGCCAGAGCAAAAGTGTATGTAGATTATAACAGGCAGGTAAACAAGGTGCAGTTTGCTAACGGTCCAAATACTTACAACGTTGGTTTTGATGCCCGTTACTATTATCCCATTTACCGAAACTTCATTTGGGCAGGTCGAGCTGCAGGAGATTTTAGTTTTGGCAATCAAAAACTAATTTATTATCTCGGCGGTGTAGATGGTTGGTTAATGTTTGGCAACAATACAAAAAAAGATGGCAGCGATAAATATTTTATAACAAATAATCCGCCGGCTCAAGATAAAGAATATGCTTTTCAAAGCCTTGCTGTAAATATGCGTGGGTTTTTACAAAATATTGCCAGCGGCAATAATGCCGTAGTTTTCAACAGTGAATTCAGGTTGCCTGTATTCACTACATTATTTGATAAAACTATAAACAATGCGTTCGTCCGAAATTTTCAGTTAATACAATTTATAGATCTTGGAACTGCCTGGAATGGAGGCTTTAACAGCATTAAACGTCCGAATATTCCTTACAACTCTTCATCAAATCCAAATTTCCCCAACGATCCGGGGCCGGTTACAGTAAGGGTAAGAGCCGGTGGTATTGGCCCTTTTGCCGGAGGGTACGGCTTTGGAGCTCGGAGTACTTTGCTTGGTTATTTTGTAAAATTTGATGCAGCATGGCAGATGAACGGACTGTTTAAAGGCAAGCCTCAAAAATATATTTCTTTAGGTTTAGATTTTTAAAATTAATTGATAAATAAAAAACGGATGCTCTTTTTAAAGTTCATCCGTTTTTATTGTAGGAGATATTTAGGGGCTGTAAGCCTTCAACATAAATTCAACTTCTGTACCGGCTTGTTTGTAGTAGTGCTGCAGCAAATTGTAAAATTCTAAGAGGTCTACTCACGCGGCAGCTACTACTGTCCATCCGGCAGCCCTTCATCCTAATAGCATTTTTCAGCTTTATAACTTTATAACTTAAGTTTTAAGTTTCGATTTCACAATTCTTTTATGAAAATATTTATTGTGTGGGGAGCACACTCGTATCCACCAAAGTATGGATATAATTTATAACCTTCTGCTTTAAGAGTTATGCTGGTTCTTGGCAGCGAATCTGTCTTATTATTCAATACAAACAAATATGCTGTGGCAGTAACTTTAATGGAACATATATTTTCTTTATTAAGCGCAACGGTACCCAATTCTTTAAAATCATTAATACCATTATTATAAACGTATGCAAAAAGTCTCAGAGAATTGCTACTCCATCGCCATCCAAAACGTGCGCTATACAGGTGGTGCATGGCATTATTATCTGAGAAGCCATAAAGTTTATTTATATCATTCTGTCTGCCTGGGTCGGCCGTTGTATAAATAGCACTGCTGTCAAATTTCGCAATGAAGGTGAGTTCACTATAAGAAGTAGTTACATAATTATTATCATTACAAAACTGTTTCCCTTCAGGTATTGTATATGTTGTAAAGCCACTTTTTTCTGTAGCATTTTTGGGTTGTTCAATTACCTGCGTTTTAGAACAGGAAAGCAATATGAGCGTTGCAAATATGAGTGATGTAATTCTCGACACAGTTATTGGGTTTAATCCTTATAACTGCATAAAAGGACTTTTTAGTATTTATGTGGAAATGTTTTTGATTTTTTGATAACTCCGACATAATCTGTTAGGAGAAAATAATAATTGTTGTAAAAGTATTGCTACATAATAGGAGAATTATTAAATGTAAATGCTATTCTGCAAAACAGAAATTCAAAATTTTTTATGCATGTAAAATTTTAAAAATAGCAGGAATAAAAATAATGAGCGCACAAACAACTGCAGTTAAAGCCGTCAACAAAACAGCAGCAGCAGATACATCTTTTATAATTTTTATTACAGGATTTATTTCCTTGCAGGCAAGGTCTGCAAGGCTTTCAATAGCAGTATTTAAAAGCTCTGCCGTAAGTACCAGACAAATGTTAAGTACAATAATCAACCAAGATACTTGATTAAGTTTTAATAAAATCGCCATCACTAAGGCAATACATGCGCAACAAATTTCAATTCTAAAATTTCTTTCATTTTTAAATGCCATACGCAGCCCATTGAGTGCATTCCGTACAGCAAGAAAAGTTTTATGCATGTAGAATTATTTTGATTTTTTTATTTTAACACCATACTCTCTTTTGAAAATTGTTTGTAACTCACATAAGCTGCAAAAAACGCCAGCAATACAAGTGATACAACTACAGCAGTATATTGCCCCATATTGATTGTGCCTGCAATTATTTCTTTCGTAGCCAAAGCAATATTAAGTACAGGAACAAAAGCAGTCTGCCAGTTAAGTTCAACGCCGGGTAATGTCGCAATAAGTGCGGGTACAATAATTATAAAAGTCATTGGAGTTACAAGACTTTGTGCTTCTTTAAAAGTTTTTGCACGGATTACCAAAGCTGAAAGAAAGCCTGCAAAAAATATACTTAACGGGAATAACATTGCAAACAGCATGATTATAAACTTCGGCGTTATCATATCATTTAGAATATTTATAAACACAGTTGGTATATCCGGAAGAAATTTTAGTGCTACAACCATTCCTAAAATGGTCATTAATGCGGCAGACAAACCAACCAATGCAATCGCAATAATTTTACCTACAAGTATTTGAAAACGGGAAGCCGGTGAGGTTAACAATGTTTCCATGGTACCTTTTTCTTTTTCTCCTGTTATCAATTCAATAGCTGGATACATGCAACCCATAAAACAAAAGATAATAAATATGTAAGGCAAAAAACCACCTACCATTTTACCTATCTGTTCTTTTGGTGACGCAATATCTATTTTAGAAATAGTAATGGGCAAAAAGGCTTCGTCAGATATATTTAACTGTTTTACTCTTTCTTTTAAAATTGCCACTTTTACAGAATCTATTTTTTCTGAAATTCTATTGTAAAGCATCATGTTGGTTGATTTGTAATACAGGTTTATTTTACCTGTTTTCATATCAGTAATTTTTTCAGAGAAATCAGCAGGAAATTCAATAACAGCATCAAGGCTATCATTCTTAATCGCCGTTGTTCCTTTAATAATATCAACATTTGACAGTACCTTGATTTTTGGATCTACGAAGGTTGATGAGAAACGAGTAGGTGTTCCCACCAAAGCAATTTTCAATTGTTTATCGCTTGCTTTATCCATTAAACTCTTTTGCAGTTTGGTAACTCCAAAAATCAGTAATGGAATTACAATGGATGGTAAAATAATCGCTGAAATAAGTGTTCGTTTATCTCTAAGTGTGACTTTTAATTCTTTTGCAAGTACAGTAAATATGGTATTCATAATATTTTTTTAATTGGCCACAGATAATTGGGGTGAATTGCTTTTTACAATTTTTATAAATGCCTCAGTTAAAGATTGGTTCTGATATGCCTGTTTAAAATTTTGCATGGAATCGTTGTATATTAAATTTCCTTTTGAAATAATGGCTAAATCATCGCACAACAATTCTACTTCGCTCATAATGTGTGATGAGAAAATAATGGTCTTGCCTTCAGCTTTGCATTGTTGTATCAATTCTATAATACTGTGAGCGGTAATGACATCAAGCCCCGAAGTGGGTTCGTCAAAAATTACAATTTGTGGGTCATGAATCATGCTGCGGGCAATAGACACTTTTTGTTTCATCCCCGTAGAAAGTTGTGCTATCCGTTTTTTGGAAAATTCATGGATATTTAATTTGGAAAAAAGCATATCCTTTCTTTGCTCAAAATTTGCTTTGTCCAATCCATGTAAATCGGCAAAATATTTAACTATTTCGCCCGGCGTAAGTTTATCATATAGATTTGTAGATCCGGTTAAAAAACCAATCTTTCTTCTCACTTTTTCAGGATTGTCCAGTACACTTTCGCCACCTACCAAAATGTTTCCCTGAGTGGGTTTTAAAATGGTGGAGATCATTCTGAGCATAGTAGTTTTCCCCGCACCATTTGCACCAAGCAACGAAAAAACTTTTCCCGGCGTGCAGGTAAGCGAGACATTGTTAACTGCAAACATTGATGCTTCCTGAGTTTGAAGTTCTTTTTTCTGCTGTTTGCTTAATACATATTGTTTTGAAACGTTTTGGACTTCGATCATAATTGCAGTTTTTAAACAAATAAAAAGTTTAATGCATGCAATATAATTTCCTTTTTAATAAATGGAAAACTTAAGAGAGGAAGTTTTATAAGCGGTTGTATAAATGGAGAAAAGGGAGAATGATCGTGGTGATTAATTTAAATTGAGACTGCAAAATGATTGTTCAAAACATTTACAATTTGATTACAGGCGATTTGAATTTCTTCTTCGGAAATATTTAATGGTGGACAAATTCTAAAAGCGTGTGCACAAAACAAGAACCAATCTGTAAAAACACCGTTATCAATTAGTATATCAATTATTTTTTTATTGGTTTCAAAACTATCAAATTCTACAGCCATCATTAAACCTGCACTGCTAATATTTTTTATGGAAGGGTGTTGCAAAAAAGAGCGAAAGAGTTTTTCCTTCTCAAAAACGTTTGCATATAATTTTTCCTCAGTCAATACTTTGAAAGCAGCAAGCCCGGCAGCACAACTTACCGGATGCCCACCAAAAGTATTTATATGCCCAAGTACAGGGTTGTGGGTAAATGAATCAACAATTTTTTTATCTGATACAAATGCACCCAAAGGCATGCCGCCGCCGAGTGCTTTACCAAGTAATAAAATATCGGGTACCACATCGAATTGTTCAAAAGCCCATAGCGTTCCGTTACGGCCAAACCCACATTGTATTTCATCTAAAATGAGTAAAGTACCTGTACAATTACAACGTTCCCTTAATGATTGTAACCATCCATGCTGAGGTTTTAAAACACCGGCTTCTGCCTGTATGGTTTCTGTTATTACGCATGCCGTGCGCTCGGTAATGTTTGTTAAATCATCAAAATTATTATACCGCAACTGCAAAACATCAGGTAACAAGGGTCTGAATGCCTGTTGCCAATATTCACTGCCCATCACGCTTAAAGCACCCTGCGTACTTCCGTGATAAGAATTTTTAAAAGAAATTATTTGTGATCTGTTTGTAAATCGTTTGGCAAGTTTCATGGCACCTTCAGTAGCTTCACTCCCACTAACCGTATAAAAAACACTGTTTAATGATGATGGTAAGTGTTTAGTAAGTAAGCTGGCATATTCCACCTGTGGATTTTCTACAAACTCGCCATACACCATTATGTGTAGGTATTTATCAGTCTGTTCTTTAATGGCTTCAATTACTTTGGGATGGCGGTGACCAATATTACAAACACTTATTCCTGCAATTAAGTCAATATATTCTTTGCCTGCTTCATCCCACATTTTAGATCCTTCCGCCTTCACTATATTTAAGCAAAGTGGAGCAGCAGAAGTTTGTCCGACATGATTTAAAAAAAGTTGGCGGTTGGTCATGTTGCAAATTTACATTTGAAACTGTGCATACAGTTGAATTAATTTATTACATAAGAAAAGATGCTGGGAAAAAATTTTTAGTATAGTTGATTCAAACATTGAAAAAATGTAGAATTACTTATCCTTCTAAAACATAAAATGATTTGATTATTTTTACCTTATAAATTTATTGTATGGCATTAATACTTCCCGTAAAAGGTAAAGCCCCTGTAATAGGTGAAAATTGTTTTATAGCACAGAACGCTACAATTGTAGGTGATGTAAAAATGGGAGATGATTGCAGTATATGGTTTAATGCAGTTGTGCGTGGCGATGTAAACAGTATTGAATTAGGCAATAAGGTTAATGTGCAGGATGGTGCAGTAATACATTGCACTTATGAGAAAACAAAAACCATCATTGGCAACAGCGTAAGCATTGGCCACAACGCAATTGTGCATGGCTGTATACTTGAAGATAATGTGCTCGTGGGGATGGGTGCTATTGTGATGGATAATGTGAGAGTAGGAAGTAACAGTATTATTGCAGCCGGTGCAGTGGTTTTAGAAAATACGATTATTGAAAAGGGCTGCATATTTGCAGGTGTTCCTGCAAAAAAAGTGAAGATGGTAAGTGAGGCTATGATCAGCGGAGAAATAAACAGAATTGCTGATAACTATCTAATGTATAGCAGTTGGTTTAAGCCAAATGATGAAAATCAAACTCCTACAGAGTTATAAAAACTTAATAACATATTAGAATTTTATCAAGGATTACAAACTTACACATTGACGTTTTTCGATTATATTTACTCTATGAAAAAAATCGTACTTTTTTTATTAACTATAGCTTTTTTGTGCAGTTGTGCGGTATTCAAAAAGAAAGAAAAATATGGTTGCCCGAATGATGCAAGAGGTAAAAGCCAGGATGAAATAAGGGACAGAAGTACTAAAACAAAATATAAAGGAGGGAAGAAATTTTAAATTTGAAACCCTGGATTCTCTTAAAAGATTTTACAAGACAAAAGCCCTCCGAATTTTCGAAGGGCTTTTGTCTTGTGTCTTAAGTCTCAGATCTATTTAATAACTCCAGAGATCCTGCTCATAATTAAATATTTTTTCTTTAATATTTTCACCTTCGAGCAATTGAAGAATGCCATTCTCACTAAGTCCTTTGTAATTTTTTATAAATTGATCGTAAGGATTATCTATGGTACTTTTTATAATGCGACCGTAAAACATTCTGCTTTCAAACAATTCTTCCCAACTCATACGGGCACCAAAATTCTTTCCGTTATATACTTCATATTTCGAAAAAGTTTCTCTCATATCAGGATAGTATACCCAAAACAATTCCGTTTCACCAAGATTAACACCCATTGTAGTTACAATGTTTTTTACCGGAGCAATTCCTAGTATTCTAAAAAATAAACGTGAACTTTCCTTATCAAATATAACCTCTTCTTTCAGGCGAAATTTGTAGATAGAATCAAGGTTAATTTCATTTCTCATTTTTTTAGAACCTGTCAGCGTGCCCAAAGAATCATAAATAGGAACATCTACTTCATCACCACCAATAATTTTTGCCACTTCTCCTTTTGTCATAGGTGTAGTAAAACGATCATCAATACTATTGAAAACGGTTACTGCACTATCTTGTATAGCCTGCAATAAGATAGAGATAAACCGTTGGTTGCCGTTATCTTCATCAGCAGAATATTTAAATGGCAAATTAATTTTTTCTCTTGTATCAATTTCACGCCAGATTTTGTGACGATAAACTGCATCATCTGCCCTTAAGTTTTCATAAGCCAGCGGTATTCTTGCCTTTATCATATCATCATCTACTGCGCCGTCTCTTCTTAAAGATTTGGCTATTCGTTTAATAGGCAAACTGTCACTTACAGGTGCAACAACCACGGCACTATCTGTAGAAGCCTTTGCTGACTGAATATTCGCAGCGGTTTTGTTCTTTGTTGTTCTTCTGGTAGAAGAACGTTTTGCGGGCGCTTTTGTAGTTTTTTTCTTTTGGGCAAATGAAGTATTTGAAATACCTCCGATTACAAAAAGAAGAAAAAGATACTTGAAAAATTGTTTATTCATTTCCATCTGTTTTAATATAATGATATTGATCTACCTTCTACACTTCTTGTCCCATCAGGGCCAGAAACTTTTACATTATCGAAAGTAACCACGCTTCCCGGACCACATCTTGAAAGAAAAGAGCTTAATCCTCCAAGGCTGCCGCTATTGAGAGCTGCTTGCTGCACATTAGGAAAACCGGCACCTGAGAAATATACCGTTGCGCTAACGACATTGTATTTTAAGTCAAAATCAAAGTTTTCCAATTCTGCTCTTGCAAACTGCTGGTTTTTAAATTCCACCGCAGGTACACGTGGACGACCTGAACCTACTTTAAATACAGGGTCAGGAATTTTCTTCACTCTAAATGTAAACTGACTGGATTTGCCGTCTGCATTTACAGTTATGGAGGCAGGACCAATTGCACTAACTCTAACTTTTCTGTTAGAACCTGTACCTGAGATAGAACCGCCACTCATTGAAACATTTGTTTTATCCCATCCTGTTGGCGAACCGATAGTAATAGGGTTGTCTACACCTATGTAAAAAACGTTCATTTTATCTAGCATCACTGCTGCACCACCCGGTGTACCTACTGTGTATTCCACATTTTTGGTTTCAGTTTTATCATTACCATCCTGATCTTTGTAACGGATAGTTACAGGAACGGTATGTGCACCGCCCCCAGAGGCCTGAAATTTATATTTACCCTGACCATCAACAACTGGTACGCCAGAACCATTGATAGATATTTGAGGAGCTGCAGCAGAACTGTAGGCACCAATACCTGCAGTCACTTCAATTTCCTGACCCGGCATTACATAATTGGCACTTTGTCCAATTAATACGCCTGTCTTATCAAACTTAACTTTTACTTCACCCACTTTGGAATGGCAAAATGTTACTACCTGGTTTTCAGAATTTTTGACATTGTTCTGAAACTTGCTTAATAAAGTTAACCCTGCTACAGTTGGTGTCATATGGAAATACGCGTCAGTAAATGATTTTTGTTTTCCATCCTGACCGGTTGCCGGTGCACCATCAACTGATAATGTTGAAGCAAACTGTGTTCTGATTTCAGGATCTATTGCAAGCATCGCTGTTTTGTAATCCTTCAGTTTTTGTTCAAGTTGAGGACCTAAATTTTTACCGCCGGGACCGTTTCCAAATAAACGGGTAGCAGCCTCCAGATCATCTTCTTTAAATTGTTCAACCTGTTTTCCATCTACGTCCACCATTTTTGATCCTGCCTCAGTTTTCAATTGTGTTTTTATTCCATCTATGAATGAATACAGATCTCCGGATAACTTTTTTGCAACCTCTGCATGTGCATTCCATATTTTAGCCTTTTCAGCAGTTACAGGATCTGCAACTTTTGCTTCGAGTGATTTATATAGAGTTTCATTTGCAGATGATAGATTGCTGTTAGAGGTTGTTAAACTTTTATCAACTACTTTAAATGCGTTTAGAATCTCGGATGAAACATTGAGTGCAAGAAGCGCTGTCAGCACTAAATACATTATGTTGATCATCTTTTGCCTGGGCTCTTTCGGTAAAGCCATAACTTATATTATTAATTATTTTTTAGAATGTTGTTTCGGTAATGTGAGCTTATGTTAACCATCATTATCTTCCCTGCATAGCGCCAAGCATATTGCCATAAACAGCATTTAACTTACTAAGATTGGTTGCCAGTGCACCGATTTGTTCTTTAGCCTTGTTTGCATCTTCAACACTTCCCATCATTGCTGAACTTGCTTCAGCCATTTTACCATAGAAACCATTTAATGCTTTTAAATGATTGTTACTTTCCTTTAATTCCAATTCATAAATAGTATTAAGCGAACCTAGATTCTTGGTAAGTACCTGTATTTGATCATGAAAACCTCGGGCACTTTCCGATGCATTGCCAAACGTTGTCATTGTGGCTGCGCTGCTTGAAAATGCTGCAGACATTGAACTAAGTGCAGTTGTAGCTTCCTGAGTTTTTTTGCTAAAATCTGATGTAGATTTTACGACATCACTTACATCGGCTATGCCATTTACGCTTGTACCAAGTTTTTGAAATCCTTCGCCTAATCTTTTTAAATTAGCAGGAGTAATGTCAGCATCCTGGAGCATTTTATCCATATTGTTTAATGCCGGATTTCCTGTGGCTACTGCCATTTTCACTTTCCCTTCAAAATCTTCTTTTACCGGAGGATATATCATATAGAGAACGCCGTAAGTTAAAAATATAACAGCCTCTGTTATCAATCCTATTTTTAATAATAGATCGGCAGAAGGTGTATGTAATATTTTTTGAAGTGCACCATAAATAACGACTGCTGCTGCTACGGATACACCCACATCCATCCACTTACTAACGTTTGAAGGAATTTTTACTGACATGTTTTTTGAATTTAATTTAGTGGTTTTTGTTTAGATTAATATTATGCATATAGAATCAATAACCTAAGGAAGGCCATCAATACTTTCAATAAATTCTTTTAAAAATTTTTCTATTTTTTACCTTTTTTAGCGGTAGGGGGAAGATCAATTACACAACGGAAACCAATATAAGATTTAGAGGTGTCCTGGTATTCGTATGCACGTGTACCGGTTTGTAAAAAGTATGCTACGTCTTTCCAACTACCACCGCGTATAACTTTTCTTTTCATACGTGGAGGATCGGAAGTTTTGGCATTCCATCTTACATCAGGATTTAAATCATGTTGAAAATTATAAGAACCTTCATAGTATAAAGAAGATGTCCACTCTGCAACATTACCCGCCATATTATATAAACCAAAATCATTTGGCCAATATGCATCGGCTCTTACTGTGTATAAACCACCATCTTCAGGATAGTTACCACGACCGGGTTTGAAATTAGCAAGTAAACATCCTTTTTTATTTCTTAAATAAGGTCCACCCCAAGGATAAGGCATTTGAGACCGCCCACCTCTTGCCGCATACTCCCATTGAGCTTCTGTAGGTAAACGGAATTCAGACTGACCTGCCCTTTTTTTACCTTCGTTATAGGCAGCAAGTTTATGGGTTCTCCATTCAGAAAATGCATTGGCTTGTTTCCAGGTAACACCTACTACAGGGTAGTTACCATAAGACGGATGGCTATAATATTGTTTGGACATCGGCTCGTTGTAAGCATATGCAAAATCTCTTATCCAACAAAGGGTATCAGGAAAAACCGGGATGTCCTGTTTCACAATAAATTCCTTACGTTGGACATTTGTATCTCGGTTATAAGCAGAAGCTTTATAATCAAAAACTTCAGAATGATAAACAATTTTTTTTGCATCCAATTCTTTCCTTCCAAAAATTCTATTGTCTGCAGATACGATAATAGCATCTATCTTTTCAAAAGTTGCTTTATCACCATACTTTATTGTACTCGCTTTTTTCCAGTCAATATACTCCACACCGTCAGAACCCTGTTTTACATATCCCATTAACTTGGCAGAAATAGAATCTCTTACCCAATTAGTAAATTCTCTGTATTCGTTGTTTGTAATTTCTGTAGCATCCATCCAAAAACCGCTTATAGAAACCTGTTTGTTTCTTGCAGTATATGCATAATTTACGTCTTCATCGCTGGGTCCCATATGAAAAGTACCTGCCGGCACATAAACCATTCCAGGAGGTTTGGTTAAGTTATAAGTTTTGCTGGGAGCCACGCCGTGCAGTTGGCCATCATTTGGCATTGTGCCAGATTTTGATTTGCCGCTTATAAGTCTACAACTGGCTGCAGATAGGGCTACAGAGACGATTGCAAGTGAGCACAATAACCGATTATTCATTTTTTTTACTTTGAGGGTGCTAGCAAATGTATTAATAATTCTTCGTGTAAATTTTACCAGATGCCGTTGAGATTGTTAATTTTCTAACAATTCCAATGCCATCCTTATTTACTAAACGACCCTTTATTGAGAATATTGTGATTAATAAATGTTAAAAACTTTGCAATTGTATTTGGCCCATTAAATCATTAATATTATTTAACGGAACACTACAAGCAAAACTTCGACATAAATATATAGATAATTCTTTTAAAATAGGTTTGTCTTGTAATAAAAACATATCAGAGCGACTTAAAGTTGCCTGCAGAATTTTGTTTGGGATATATTGGGTCAGTACCTTTCTTAATGTGGGATTTATATCATTCCCCACTATTGCAATTTCATTTATACCTGCAGTTAAATTCATGAAACAGGTAGCCCATATTCCAAAAGAACTAGGATATTTTATTATCACTGTTTTTAATGATGATATCATTGTTAGCGCCTTTTGATACCACTGTTTATTATTAAATACAAGAGAAAGATAAATTAAATTCATAGCCATAACAGAGTTGGCTGCGGGTGTAGCACCATCATAAATTTCCGTTTTTCGTACTACAACGTCCTCCTGGTCTTTGGCTGTAAAAAAGAAGAAGGCACTTTCAGTATCTTCAAAATTTTTAAAAATATGTTCGGTTATTTGTTTTGCTTTATACAAATATTTTTCCTCAGCAGTTATTTCCTGTAAATGAATGCATGCATCTGCTAGGTAAGTATAATCATCCAAAAACGCCGTATATTTTGCCACATCATTTTTGTACGTATGAAAATAATTATCGTTTTCATCCTGAAAATTGTCTTCTATAAAACTATATAATTCGATGGCAGATTCTTTATATCTATCTTCCTGCAAAGCCGCATAAGCCTTACAGAAAGCCGTAATCAGCAGTGCATTCCAACCAAGTAAAATTTTATCATCTGTACCCGGACGAACTCTTTTATTCCTTTCCGCCAATAATTTATTCTTGCATTGAACAATGTTTTTTTTAGCCTCACTAAAATTTATCCCAAAATCTTTTGCAACTATTTCCAAGGGTTTTATAACCTGCAGAATATTTTTATGCTCCCAGTTTCCTTCTGCAGAAACATCAAAAAAGGTATTAAAAAAAATGGCATCTTCTCCTAATATTTTTTCAATCTCTCGCTTATCCCAAACATAAAAATTCCCTTCTACGCCTTCACTATCTGCATCTATTGCGGTGTAATACCCACCATTTTTATTTTTCATCTCTGTAAAAAGAAAATCGCAAACGTTTTCCACGGCATTTTTGTAAATTTCCTTTTTGGTTAGTAAATAGGCATTGCTTAAGGCTATTATAAAAAGCGCATTGTCATACAACATTTTCTCAAAATGCGGAGCCAGCCATTTATCGTCTGTACTGTATCTACAAAGCCCACCCGCGAGCTGGTCATAAATCCCCCCCTCTAACATTTTGGTTAGAGATAACTCTGCATGAGCAAGTGATTTATTGTCGTTTAAAAAATGAGCACATTGCAACAGGCAATTAATAGAAAATGTTTGAGGGAACTTGGGGGCCATACCAAACCCACCGTTTATTGTATCTGCATTCGCTAATAAATTGTTCTTGATATTGATACATTCATCCTTTGTAAAAAGCGAAACAACATCTTCCTTCACATCGACATTTTTTAAAGATCCAAGATTGTTGGATTTTTTTAAATGCTCAATAAGTGTTTCTGCCTGGTCTTCTAATTCTTCCCTACGGTTTTTCCATGCATCAGATAAACTTAACAGCACATCCGTCCAGCATGTACGGTTGAAGGCTTTTTCGGGAGGAAAATAAGTGCCACCATAAAATGGTTTCCCCTCAGGTGTAAGAAAAACATTTAATGGCCACCCGCCGCTGCCGGTCATTGCCTGCACAGCATCCATGTAGATGTGATCAATATCGGGTCTTTCTTCTCTATCAATTTTTATATTGATGAAATACTCGTTCATGATTGCTGCCGTCTCCTCAATTTCAAAACTTTCCCTTTCCATAACATGGCACCAATGGCAGGCAGAATACCCAATGCTAACTAATATGGGTTTGTCTAACTTCTTTGCTATCTCGAGAGCTTTTTTACCCCAAGGTTGCCAGTGCACAGGATTGTGTGCATGTTGCAAAAGATATGGGCTGCTCTCCGCGGCAAGTTCATTTTTCATACAAATAACTTTAAAATAATAAAGCGGCTAATATTAAGCAGCTTTATTATTTTATAAAAATGAAATTATTTTTTTTTGGTAAAAGTGGATTGCAAATATTTATCCAAAGCACTTACCATTCCGGGTGTTTGTGGCATGGGTGCTTTCACCTGTAACACTAGCCCTGCATCTTCTGCAGCCTTGTGTGTGTTTAATCCAAAAGCGCCAAACCGAGTTCCATTTTGCTGAAAAGAGGGAAAGTTTTCTAAAAAACTCTTTACACCACCCGGCGTAAAAAAACAAATAATGTCATAATTTTTAGCCACCACTTGTTTAATATCGTTGCTTACAACTTGGTAAAGCACGGGCGTTGCAAATTCGCAGTTATGGCTTTTTAACCAATTTGTAATTCCACTGTCAAATGATTCGGAGCATGGATAAAGAAATTTCTCATGCTCTTTGTGTTTGTTGATTACATCAAAAAGATTTTTGTTTGTGCCATCAGCTCCATAAAAAACTTTTCGCTTGCGGTACAAAATAAATTTTTGAAGATACAAAGCCACAGCTTCTGTTATACAGAAATATTTAGTATCCTGCGATACAGTAATTTTCATCTCTTCACAAATTCTAAAGAAATGATCAATTGTATTTCTACTGGTAAAAATTACTGCAGAAAATGCCGTGATGTCAATTTTTTGTTTGCGAAAATCTTTTGCAGGGATGCCGTTGATCAACACGAAAGGAAAATAATCAACTGTTATATCATATTTTTTTGCAACATCAGAATAAGGCGATTTGGCTCCTTCCGGTTGTGCCTGGGCAATCAATATTTTTTTAACCTTTTTGGCCGATGAAACAACAGCCGTTTCTGCGTTTTTTACCATACTGATTTTCCTATGAGGGTGCAAATTTAAGAATTAATAACGAAAAATATGATTACAGATTTATAAATAAGCATTAAGGGCAATATTTCAAGCGACAAAATATAAATCAAAAAATGAATTCCGCTTAATTTTAATTTGTTTTGCAATAAACCGAAGCTTCTTATGAATCGGCTCAGAAGCAAAATTAATAATAATAATACAGAAAAAATACAGGCATATTCTACCATTTTATTTGAACCAAATGCAATTAATAAGGTAAAGGGCAACAAAAAAATACCAATTATTTTATTTAATAAAAAAATGGAAAAAATGTAAATCCTAGCTTCGGATTTATGATTGGTAAGCCAGCCAATAAATAATATCATTACATATTTTACTACGTAACAAAGTATAACAGCAACTATACATAATCCCAGGTAAGTCAAATTATTTTTTATTCTCTCTGGATTATAATACTCATATAAAAAATAAATATACAACCCCATCGATAAGGAGAAAAAAAAATTGAAAAGCAAAGAAGGTAAAGCTGCCTGCTCCAGCTGATCTGTAAGTTGGTTTTGCCTTAAAGATGTATTAAAAAATACCCGGAACATAGTTGTGAAATATCGGCTGAATATGGTTCTCAGCACTCCTAAAAATAAAAATAATGAAGCAATGATGTAGAAAAATAAATCAGAATCTTGGTTCTTTTTTAAACTTATGGCAAGTGCCTGTGGTTTACCTTTTACAAATAAAAAACAATTACTATCCAGCAAGGCTCCATAAATATTTTTACTGATTAGAGGTTGTGTATTTGAATCAGTTGGTAACGTATATATTGAATCCTTTATTTGTGCAGTTAAGCTCAAACTTATGAATATCCAAAAAAGAAAAAAAGAAAAAAAAACCTTCACCTGCAAAAATTTATACGCAAAAATAAGTGGAAGAAAAACGAATTGATTTAAAAATAATTAACGTAACCGAAATGAATTTTAGTTGCTTGACGTATGTTGAAAGGAACATCATTACGCTTTCCTAAGGCTAGACTCAAATTCAATAATCCAGCCTTCGTTTCATAAGCAATACCAAGGCCGGCTCCGGTAAAAAAATTATTTACATTTACCTGCTGGTATTTGATCTGTGTGCTCCCTACATCTATAAATCCAAATAAATAAGAATTGAGACTTAACAACGATCGGTACTCTCCAGTAAGCACTGCATAACGTGTTGCATAAATACTTTCTTCATCAAATCCTCTCAACAATCTGTAACCGCCAATTTGAAATACCTCATTTCTAAAAATTGTAGGGCTGCTGTACAATCCTGTATTTAATGCTGTTTTAAATGTGCTTGATTTTGAAATTTTAAAATAATGCGCAGCGGTAAGTTTAAACCTAAGCTGGTAGCTTTTCAGTTTAATGGAATCGTACAATTTATCGTAATTAAACCCAGTAGTTTTTAGGGCGAGTATATCATTATTTTTTCCAATATTTTTTATTCCTGTCAAGACAGTTACAACAACCTCACTTCCAGTTAAAGGATTAAAACGATAGTTGGTATTTCTAAATTCGTATGCTATACCAACATTCACAGATTTTACATCAATATTTGTAGGGAGTTGTCTATTTAATTTTATGGCACTTGTGTCAATTCCACCCTGCAATAAATTAGAATTTTGCCATTGCACCAACACCTTTCCGGATTGCTTGTTTGTGAGATTTAATTGCAAACCTAATTGCGCATTTACCTGCAAAAAGCTTGAATCTTTTTTAAACAATTCAAATAAAAAACCCAGCCCGAAAGGTGATTTAAAAAGATAAGGTTTGTCATAACCTAAATTAAGCCGCGGCGATTTTGGCTGTAGTGCCTGGTACTTCAAAAGCAAACTTTCTCCTGCACTAAATACATTTTTTAAATCGAGATTTACATCTCCCGTAACCTGCAATTTTCCTGTATTATTTGCATCAGGTAAAAAGCCGAATATGGCACTTACTTCACTACTTTTTTTATTATTTATATACAGATTTAGGATAGACCCTGAGCCTAGCATATTTAAACTTGAGGGTTGTTCAGTTTGTGCATAAGTCAGCTCCAACATGCGCTTATCCACCTCTTTTAATTTTTCTCTTTTGTAAATACTCCCGTTGGATATATTTAAATACTGCTGAAGAAATCTTGGATTCAGTTTTAATTTTCCATAATTAACTATGCTGTCTATTCTATAAATAAGCCCTTGATTTACCATTAATGCTGCAGCAATTTTATCATCATTGATTGTAATGCTATCCAAATAAACTGAAGCAAAAGGAAACCCTTCATTTTCATAATAAGTAAGTAATCGTTCTTTTAATAAATCTATCTCAGAAATATTTAAAGGCTTATCATTAAAATTTTTTGATAAATACCCAATTTTGGAAAGTAACGCGTTGTCAATATTATTGGTACGTAGTTGTATCCAATTGTATTTTTTTCCTACATAAAAATCTATGTGTATATCATTTTCCAAGTACCACATACTATCCACTGATGCAACCAAGAAGCCTTTATTGGAAAAAAGTGCTGGTAAGCTATTGATGTATTTTTGAGCTAGTGCTAGACTGCCAAATTTATTTTTCAGTAAAATAGGAGGAGGCTCTTTGATACTATCTTTGTAATGAACAATTAAGTTATAATCTGTTTTATCTGTACTATTTTTTTGTGCAACAATGTTCAACTGCGCCAAGCTGCATATTAGCAGGATAAGTAGATACTTTAGAAATAGAAAATTAGGTGTACCAATATTCATTGTGAGGTAAGCTCAGACAATTTTTAATAACTAAAATTACAAATCTTTGGCGGGTATTTATATTCATATTCCTTTTTGCAGACAGGCCTGTAGTTACTGCAATTTTCATTTTTCTGTTTCCCTAAAAAGTAAAGGAGTGCTTATAAATGCTTTGGTAAAAGAAATTGAAATTCAAACTGATTTTATTAAAAATGATGAACCGATTGAAACCGTTTATTTGGGAGGTGGCACGCCGAGTTTGTTAAGTGAAGTTGAACTTGAAATAATTTTTAAAGCCCTTAGAAAAAGATTTGAAATAATTAAAGATGCAGAAATAACGCTGGAAGCTAATCCTGATGATGTGAACCCAGCATCATTAGCAAGCTGGAAAAGTATCGGAGTTAATCGGTTGTCAGTGGGTCTCCAATCTTTTAAAGAAGAAGAACTAAAATGGATGAACAGGGCACACAATGCACAACAATCCATTCAATGTTTGGATGATATTTACGCTGCAGGATTTATCAATTTTTCAGTTGATTTAATTTATGGATCACCACTACAATCAAATGAGGACCTCAAAAGTAATTTTGAAATACTTGCGCAAAGAAACATTCCCCACATTTCTTGCTATGCCCTTACGGTGGAACCGGGTACATTATTAAATAGAAATATTAATGCAAAAAAAACAACTGCAGTAGATGCTGAAAAGCAAGCTGAGCAATTTTATTTGTTGTTAAAATTAATGGAGAAGAACGGGTATGAACAGTATGAAATAAGCAGCTTTTGCAAGCCGGGCTACAGAAGCAAACACAATAGCAGCTATTGGCAAGGCAAGCCCTATTTTGGCTTTGGGCCTTCTGCACATTCGTTTAATGGCTTTAATAAACGAAGATGGAATATTGCAAACAATGGTCTATATATTCAATCCGCAGAAAAAAATATCATCCCTTACGAGGAAGAAATACTTACCGATGTTCAGCGATTAAACGAATATGTTATGACTTCGCTAAGAACGACTGCAGGAATTAACCTGGATTATGTGATAAATCGTTTTGGTGAAAAACACAAAAGTCGCATTGTTAAGGAAGCACAAAGCTTTATAGATTCTGGGCGAATTATTTTGCAAGAAGAAAATTTATTTTTATCACGAGAAGGAAAGTTTTTTGCAGACGGAATAGCAGGAAATTTATTTGAATAATAATTTATTAAATCAATACCTCTTCTATTTTTTGAAATCCCTTTTTTGCATCCATTCCATTCCATAATATATTAAAAACAGTTTCAGCAATCGGCATATCTGAATTTACTTTTTGGTTAATGATATACATACACTTTGCAGCATTGTAACCTTCGGCAACCATACTCATTTCCAGTTGCGCATTTTTTACAGAGTAGCCTTTACCGATCATATTCCCAAAGGTTCTGTTGCGGCTAAATAAAGAGTAACAGGTCACTAACAAATCGCCCAAATAAACTGAAGCTGCATAGTTAGCATGTTCACCTGCTGAACGGTTTCTGCCATGTTCCATATAGCCAACTTCGGCATTTATGATGCCCGCTTTGCGCAAAAAGCCCGCCATCTCATCTGCACTGTTTGCTATCAGTACACTTAAAAAGTTATCGCCATAATCAAGCCCATGCGCAATACCTGCTGCAACCGCATAAATGTTTTTTAACACCGCCGCATACTGCACACCGTAAATATCTTTGTTTGTAACTGTATTTAAATAATCCGTTTTAAAAAAGCCAGCTATCTCCTCCGTAGCTTTTTCATCAATGCCTGTAAAAGTTAAGTACGATAATTTTTCTGCAGCTACTTCCTCCGCATGGCAAGGACCAAGCAAAGCGAAATAGTCCTTCATTTGTACATTAAAGTTCTTTAGTAAAAAGTCATTAAGCAACTCATTCTCCTCGGGTAAAATTCCTTTTACCGCTGAAATAATTTTCTTTCCCTCAAAAATATTTTTGGGCAGCGATAACAAGACTTGGCTTGAATAAGCAGATGGAATGGCAACAATAATTACATCTGATTGCTGAATTACTTCTTCTACATTAGTTGTAAGATTAAGTTTATTGGTGTCAAAACGGGCAGCAGTAAGGTATTGAGGATTGTGGCTTTTAATTTTAAATTGTGCAATAGCTGCATCACTTCTATTCCACCACCAAATTGTATTGTTATTATCAGTTAATATTTTTGCTATCGCTGTACCCCAGCTGCCGCTTCCTAAAATTCCAAATTTCATATAACAGGTTTATCGTTAATCCATCCTACAAGCCCAAAGTCTCTACCGCTTTAAATGCGGCTAACTGGCTTGCATCTTTTTTATTAAATCCTTTCGCTTCAGCTATCACTTCGCCATCAATCGTTGCTCCTATAGTAAACAATCTTCTGCCACTTTCAAAAGATTCGGTAACAATTGTGAACTCTAATAATTTACCGTTTTTATTTGCCCAGCCGTAGAGTTTATTTTTGATGTTTATTTCAATCGCTTCAAGGTCATCGGTAAACATGTGGTTGTGAATAATGTATTGCTCTACCCAAAGCTGTGTTTTTTTGTAACCTTTATCCAAGAAAATAGCACCTATCAAAGCTTCCAATGTGTTGCCAAAAATCTGCGAAGTTTTTAATGCATTGTCAAGCTTGTTGTAAATGGTAATTTTTTTGAGACCCATCTTCACCGCTATTTCATTTAGCTTTTGCCTGTTTACCA
>JANXTN010000306.1 GCA_025352435.1 Ferruginibacter sp.
GCATGGAGATCAAATAATTACCCACGTCATTTTGGTGAACAACTAATTGAAAAATTTCGTTTTCAAAAAAATGAGATGGTTACTTTTGCAACAAAAAAGCACAAAGGTTTTACTTAAAAATATAATTATTATATGTCTCAAAAAATTTCAATGCAAAATGGAACACTCACAGTTCCAAATAATCCTACAATTCCTTTTATAGAGGGGGATGGTATTGGTCCTGATATTTGGAGAGCAAGTGTAAGAGTTTTTGATGCAGCAGTACAAAAAGCTTATGGTGGTGAAAAGAAAATTGACTGGTTAAAAGTGTTAGCCGGCGAAGAAGCATTTAAAGCAACCGGTAGTTGGATGCCTGAAGAAACAATGCAGGCATTTAAAGATTATCTATTGTCAATTAAAGGTCCGCTTACAACGCCTGTTGGTGGCGGTATAAGAAGTTTAAATGTGGCGCTAAGGCAGGAGTTGGATTTGTATGTATGCTTACGTCCGGTAAAGTATTTTGAAGGAACGCCATCACCAATGTGGCAGCCGGAGAAAGTAAGCATGACGATTTTTAGAGAGAACACAGAAGATATTTATGCAGGTATAGAATTTATGACCGGCACACCTGAAGCCACAAAACTCTTAAATTTTTTAGTAGATGAATTAGGTGTAAAAGCATTTCGTTTCCCTGAAACAACTTCGCTTGGTGTGAAGCCGGTAAGTAAAGATGGTAGTGAAAGACTGATTCGCTCAGCAATTGAATTTGCCATTGAACATAAACTGCCGAGTGTTACTATTGTGCATAAAGGTAATATTATGAAATACACTGAAGGCGCCTTTAAGCAATGGGGATACGAACTCGCCGAAAGAGAATTTGGTGGACAGGTTTACACTTGGCAGCAATGGGAAAAAACGAAAAAGGAAAGTGGTGAAGCTGTCGCAAATGAGGAAATGAAGATTAGTTCGATTGGTGGTAAAGTAATTATTAAGGATGCCATTGCAGATAATTTTTTACAACAGGCATTGTTAGCTCCGCAGGATTATTCTGTAATTGCTACACTTAATTTAAATGGTGATTATATCTCCGATGCATTGGCCGCACAGGTTGGTGGTATTGGGATTGCACCCGGTGCAAACATAAATTATCTCACTGGTCATGCAGTATTTGAAGCTACACACGGCACTGCACCAAGGTTTGCAAACACAAATACGATGAACCCGTCATCCGTAATTCTTAGTGGTGTTATGATGTTTGAATACATGGGTTGGAGAGATGCTGCAGACCTAATTACAAATGCGGTTGGAAAAACAATTCGAAATAAAACAGTAACAATAGATTTTTATAATTTAATGAAAGAAGCAACATTGCTGAAGACCAGTGAGTTTGCAGATGAGATTATCAGGAATCTATGATGTGTATAGAATTTGATATATTTGTGTATAGAAAATTGTAGAAAATGAGAACAAATATTGATATTGATGATAAGTTGATTAATGAAGCTATAAAACTGTCATCTGAAAAAAATAAAAAAGGAGTAGTAAACCTGGCATTGATTGAATTTATTAAGTTGCAAAAGCGTCAAAAGTTTAAAGAGTTATTTGGTAGGGTTAAGTGGGAAGGCGATTTAAAACAAATGAGATCTACATGAGTGTTGAAACTATTGTAGACACAAGTGTTTGGATTGATTTTTTCAAGGGTGATAAATCCATTACAACAAAAAAATTATTATTGTTGATGGACACAAATGAGATAGTTGTGCCACCAATAATAATTCAAGAAGTATTGCAAGGCATCATTGACAAAAAAACAGTTGATATTATTGAAAACTTATTCCTTGGTTTTAAATTTATTAATTACGATGAATATGAAGCTGCATTTGAAGCTGCATCACTATACAGGTTTTTAAGAAAAAAAGGGATTACAATCAGAAGTTCTAATGATGCGCTGATTGCATGGATATGCAAAAAGCATGGGTTACAATTATTACATAACGACAGAGACTTTACGCATATCTCAAGACATTTATCACTTAAAATTTACAAATAAAAAACATGAGTAAAATACAGGTAGCAAATCCCGTAGTTGAATTGGATGGAGATGAGATGACAAGGATCATCTGGAAATTTATTAAAGACAAATTAATACTTCCGTATCTGGAAGTTCCTATTCAATATTTTGATTTGGGAATGGAATACCGGGATGAAACAAATGACCAGGTAACTATTGATGCAGCCAATGCTATCAAAGCTTGCGGAGTCGGTATAAAGTGTGCAACTATTACACCTGATGAACAGCGTGTACAGGAATTCAAGCTAAAGCAAATGTGGAAGTCTCCCAACGGAACTATTCGCAATATTTTGGATGGGACTGTTTTTCGTGAGCCAATTGTAATGCAAAATGTGCCTCGTTTGGTTACTAACTGGACTGCACCAATTATTGTGGGTCGCCATGCATTTGGTGATCAATACCGTGCAACAGATACGGTGATAAAAGGTAAGGGAAAACTAACCATGACTTTCACTCCAGAAGGTGGTGGAGAACCACAGGTTTTTGAAGTGTTTAATTTTAAGGGAGATGGCGTTGCAATGAGTATGTACAATACCGATGAAAGTATTTATGGCTTTGCACGCAGTTGTATGAACATGGCTTTGAGCAAAAAATGGCCGTTGTATTTGTCTACAAAAAATACGATTCTTAAAAAATACGACGGACGTTTTAAAGACATTTTTGAAGAAGTATATCAAAATGAATTTAAAGAAAAATATGCTGAAGCGGGTATTACTTATGAGCATCGTTTAATTGATGATATGGTAGCAAGTGCTCTTAAGTGGAACGGTAATTTTGTATGGGCTTGTAAAAATTATGATGGTGATGTACAAAGTGATACTGTAGCACAAGGCTTTGGTAGCTTGGGTTTGATGACTTCCGTACTAGTAACACCCGATGGTAAAACAATGGAATCTGAAGCGGCGCATGGCACTGTTACCCGTCATTTTAGAGAGCATCAAAAAGGGAAACCAACATCTACAAATCCTATAGCATCTATTTTTGCATGGACAAGAGGACTTGCATTCCGTGGAAAATTAGATCACAATCAGCCATTGATCGACTTCTGTGAAAACCTTGAAAAGGTGTGCGTGGAAACTGTTGAAAGCGGAAAGATGACAAAAGATCTCGCAGTTTGCATTCATGGTAATAAAGTAGAACATGGCACTCATTATCTATACACAGAAGAATTTTTGGATGCTATTGATAAAAATTTAAAAAAGAAGATGGCTTAGAAATAAAAAATTCCATTCATCAAAAAGAGCAACCTCACGTTGCTCTTTTTGCTTTTAAAAATAATTTCTTCAATAATATTTACACCTCACTTTTTCTAATATCTCTTGTACCTGCATACAATTCGTATTCAAATAACCTGCAGTCGATTTTACTTGTAAAAAACTCGATTCTTCTTTTCGGTTTTAATCCAATTTTTTTTGCCAGTTCTAAGTTTCCTGTAAAAATATATCCTGTGTATCCTTTGCATTTTTTCTTCATAAAATCTCCCAGCAATGCATATGTTTCTTCCAGCTCTTTTTCTTCGCCTAATCTGTCTCCATACTCCGGATTAAACATGATTACACTTCCTTCTTGCGCCGGTAAAACAGTTTCCTGGAAATCGCAGACTTCGTAAGTTATCATATCCTCAACGCCTGCCATTCCTGCATTTATTTTAGAAATATTTATCGCATCTTCACTAATGTCTGAGGCAGTAATGATTAGGTTTGATCTTTCCACAACCTGTGCTTCTATTGCATCTAGTTCTTTTTTATACATGCTGTAATCGTAGCCTTTCACATGCATAAATGAATAATTATTTCTGTACAATCCAGGTACTCGGTTGGTTGCAATTAATGCTGCTTCAATAGCAATTGTTCCTGAGCCACACATCGGGTTTATAAAAGGTGTTTCGCCTTTCCATACACTAGCGTAAACTACAGCTGCTGCAAGTGATTCAAGCATAGGCGCCTTCCCCGGTATTTTTCTGTAACCATGTTTAGATAAAGTTTCACCCGAGGTATCTAAAAATATTTCGGCGGCTTCTTCTTTCCAGTAAAGGTGTACTACAGCACCATTAAGCACAGCTCCGGAGTCAGGCCTGCTACCGGTTTTTTCTCTGCACCTGTCTGCTATAGCGTCTTTTACTTTTACATTGGCAAATAGATTATTTGTGATTGTTTCATTACTAACGTTGCTGCTAATTGAGAAATAACCATCGGCCGGTAAAATTTCTTCCCATGCAATGTCTAACAGAACATTGTAGACATCATCTGCATTTACCGCCCTAAATTCTTTTATGGAAAACAATACCTGGCTTGCGCAACGCAGGTTCATGTTTAGTCTGATACAATCCTGCAGATTGCCAAACAATTCGACGCCGGTTTTAAAAGTTCTTACGGGTGTGTAGCCGAGATTCTTTATTTCTTGTTCAAGATAAATTGACAGGCGATTGCTGCATGTCACAATAATTCTGTTGTTTGTATTAAATATTTGCACGGCGCAAAAATACCGAACTTAC
>JANXTN010000277.1 GCA_025352435.1 Ferruginibacter sp.
GTTTTTTGAAGCATGGAGTGGGAGCGGTTTTATGCCTGGGCTTATGAAAACTTTTGATCAATATGCACTCACGTTTTCTATCATTATGATAACGCTTGAAGTAATTGTAGGTGTAGCATTGCTTATAGGCTGGATGAAAAAAATTACTGCTACAATTCTATTATTGTTGATGATCTTCTTCACCTTTTTAACTTCCTATGTTTTATTTACTGGTAAAATAAGAGCCTGTGGTTGTTTCGGAGATTGTATCCCGCTTACACCCGTGCAGACATTTAGTAAGGATATTGTATTGCTATTATTATCTATGACCCTATTGCTAAATACAAAATATATTTCACCAATAGCAAAACCGTTTTTTTCTTTCTTGTATATGCTGGCAGCAACAATTCTGGTGTTGTTTCTTCAGTGGTACGTTTTGCGCAACTTGCCGCTTGCAGATTGCCTTCCATACAAAAAAGGAAACAATATTGTAGAGTTGCGTAAAACGCCCGTCAATGCAGTACCTGACAAGTATGACTTTGCATTTATTTACAAAAAAGATGGGGTACAAAAAGAATTTAAAGGAGATGCTATACCTGACAGTACCTGGGAATTTGTTGATAGAAAACAGACGCTTACACAAAAAGGCAGCAACAACATTCCCGTGATAAGCGATTTTTCTTTGACAACAGAAAACGGTACTGACAGCACGGATGCCATTCTAAATACCGACGGTGAATATTATTTGCTATATATAAAAGATTTAGAAACCTATCCAAATAATTGGGATGGAGATATCGAATTAGTTAAAACTATTGTGAGCCAAAATAAGGATATTTATATCGTTACCTCCCAACTCGCAAAAGTAAAAGAGAGATTTATTAGAGCCTGGGAGAAGGACAATACTGACATACAAAAAATTAAATTTTTAAGTTGCGATGCAACCATAATGAAAACGGTTGCTAGAGTAAACCCTACATTGTATTTAATGAATGGTCCTGTAGTTATGGATAAATTTAGTTGGACAAACTTCGAAAACATTAAATAAATATTTCTCTTTGGTTGCCATTCTTAAAAAAATACTTTTTGCATTGCTTGTACTGCCGGGCGTTCTGGCTCTGGTATTTGTAATGTTTCAGGGCTTTGGTGACCCTGCAAGATTAATAGTGGGGCAGACTGGAGATAAAAAAACATTGGACAATATCCGTAAGGATCTCTACCTCGATCAACCAAAATGGAAACAGTTCCTTTTATATGTAAATGATGTTTCTCCTATAGCTTTTCATTCAAAAGAAGATATTGCAAAGAAAAATTTAAAAGGCATTTTTATAGGTGGTGAAAAGAAAGTAGGATTAAAAATTCCCTATCTGCGAAAAAGTTATCAAACGAAAAAAGATACAACCGCGGTATTGGCTGAAGCGTTGCCTGCAACATTAATCCTCGCATTTACCGCAATGTTATTTGCGTGTTTTTTTGGCATTCTACTCGGGGTAGTATCAGCTATAAAAAAAGATACATGGATAGATAAGTCTTGTATGCTTGTTAGCATTGCCGGAATTTCAGCACCTTCATTTTTTATCGCCATAATAGTTGCCTATTTTTTTGGTTATATGCTCCACAGTTATACAGGTTTAAACATAACGGGCAGTTTGTACGAAATAGATGAGGTAACCGGTGAAAAATATTTAGCAGTCAAAAATCTGGTGCTACCCGCATTTACTTTGGGCGTTCGACCACTTGCGATTATAGCCCAGCTCACAAGAAGTTCTATGTTAGAAGTATTGCAGCAAGATTTTATTCGCACTGCTTATGCCAAAGGCCTTTCCAAGAAGACAGTAATATTTAAACATGCATTGCGAAATGCACTAAACCCCGTTGTAACCGCAATTACGGGCTGGTTTGCAGAGTTACTGGCAGGCGCTTTTTTTATTGAATATATTTTTGGCTGGAAAGGGATAGGAAAAATAACAGTGAATGCTTTGGAAAAATTAGATTATCCTATAGTAATGGGGGCAGTTTTATTAAGTGCAGTAATATTAATTGGCATAAATATTTTGGCAGATTTGCTTTATAGGATTATTGATCCTCGTATAAAGCAATAAAAAAGCCGAACAAAATTTGTTCGGCTTTTCAAAATTTATCTTAGCAGTAAAATCAACACTAAAATTATTATGATAACAGCACCTACAGATAAGTAAACTCTCTTATCCAAACCTCCAGCTTGCTTTTTCATTAGCTTCAATTCTTTCCGCAACTCCGCCTTATCATTTTCATTTAAGGACGTTTTATCCATATTTTGAATTTCGTTTACCCGGCTAATGATGTGCGCATATACAGCAGCATCTTTAGATTTGTCCGGAGGATTAATCATTGCAGCGTTAGCAAATGAGCCAATAAGCATGGCTAAAGATAAGAATGAAAGGCGAATTTTGTTTTTCATGTTGTTTTTTTTTAAAAGTAAATAGTTAATAGAAGATTAACAAATATTAAACCGATTTCTTTTTAAAAAAAATAATGGTATAATTATTTCTCTCCGTGCAATAACCAAAGAAACAAACTATGAAATCAACTGTCTTTATTATTATCATTGCTGCAAGCATTGCAGTTATCAGCTGTACTAATGAAAGAACACAAGAACGGGCTGTAAACGATGTTGCTACAAAAACAACTACCGAAGGGAAAAGAAAAACAATTACTACTCAGGAAGTTCCGGATACCATCCAGTATACTTTTAAACAAAAATACCCAAAAGCCATTTCACCTGTCTGGGTTGAATATACGCCTGTAGAAACAGACGAACTCCCGATGGATAATAGTTATTATTATGCAACTTTTCAGGATCAAGGTATGGATGTAACTACTTGGTATAACAAGATGGGTGATTGGGTAAAAACGTCTACACGCATCCCCGGCGATTCTCGTTTGCCTGATGCAGTAAATAAAACTTTAAATGAACAATATCCCGGTTATAAAATAGATGAAATCAATAAAGAGAATGATAAGAACATGGATATGTATGAGATTAAATTAAAAAAAGGGGAGGAGAAAGCAAAGTTGAAGGTCTTGCAAAATGGTGAAGTTTTTAAAAGAAAAGAAAAGTAAATTCTTTTAGTTATTAAATCCCGCGACTTTAAAGCGGGATTTTTTGTTTAAACACTTATTTGAAAATTCTTTCCTGCCGCAATAAAACATACATTTGCAATCAAAAAAATCATGCAAGAAGTATATATATTATCAGCCGTTCGCACTCCAATTGGAAGTTTTGGTGGTTCATTAAAAGAGGTTACTGCAACACAGTTAGGAGCTGTCGCAATAAAAGGAGCTTTGGAAAAAAGCGGACTAAAAGCTGATCAAATTGAAGATGTTCTCATGGGCTCGGTGATACAGGCAAACCTCGGCCAGGCGCCGGCACGGCAGGCAGCAAAAGTTGCCGGTTTACCAAACGAAGTAAATTGTACAACCATTAATAAAGTATGTGCAAGCGGAATGAAAGCTATTGCGCAGGCTGCTCAAAGCATTATGCTTGGCGATGCAGATATTGTAATTGCAGGCGGAATGGAAAGCATGAGCAATGTACCTTTCTACACAGAAAATATGCGTTGGGGAAATAAATATGGCAACGTACAAATGATTGACGGGCTGGCAAAAGATGGCCTTACTGATGTATATGATGGTAAGGCAATGGGCAACGCTGCCGAGTTTTGTGCTACAAGTTGCGGCATTAGTAGAGAAGACCAGGATGCTTTTGCTGTAGAAAGTTACAAGCGTTCACAGGCAGCATCTAACGAAGGAAAATTTAAAAATGAAATAGTTCCTGTTTCCATTCCACAAAGAAAAGGTGACCCAATAATATTTTCCAAAGATGAAGAACCGTTTAATGTAAAATTTGATAAAATTGCGGGATTAAAAGGTGCATTTGTAAAGGATGGTACCGTAACTGCGGCAAACTCCAGCACAATGAATGATGGGGCTGCTGCAGTTGTGCTAATCAGTAAGAAAAAAATGGAAGAGTTAGGCTTAAAGGCCATTGGTAAAATTATAAGCTATGCAGATGCAGAACAAGCGCCTGAATTGTTTACTACAACGCCGTCAATTGCTGTGCCTAAAGCGGTAGCCAAAGCAGGACTAACAATGGAAGATATCAGTTTTTGGGAATTGAACGAAGCCTTTGCAGTAGTAGGATTAGAGAATACAAAACGTATGAAGTTGGATGCCTCCAAAGTAAACGTGAATGGAGGTGCAGTTTCTATTGGTCATCCTTTGGGGGCAAGTGGAGCAAGAATAATCGTTACACTTCTAAATGTTTTAAAACAAAACAATGCTAAATATGGTGCTGCAGGTATTTGCAATGGCGGTGGTGGCGCAAGTGCCATGGTAATAGAAAACATAAACTGATCAGCTTGATGTAGACATTATTTGGAAGGGAAACGATTCAGTTTATCCCTTATTTAGGTCCACCTGTTTTATTTAGGTAATTAAATATTTCTATTTGAGATCTTACTTTTTTTGTATTTCTTGGATTGATATATTGATTGCTCAATTCATTGTCAAGCTCTCTTGCTTTTATGTTATCTCTCAGTTGAATTCCAACGATTTCTATAATTTCTTTTTTTAAATCTTTTTCAAGCACGGGACAGGCCACTTCAATTCGATGGTCAATGTTTCTCACCATCCAGTCTGCAGATGAAACATAAACCTTGGGATCGCCATTATTTTCAAATATCATTACACGGGCATGTTCTAAATACTCGTCAATAATACTGATGGCCTCAAGGGATTTTTTGAATTTTTTATTTTCTGTAAACATGCAACAAATACCTCTGATAATTAATTTTATTTGAACGCCTGCTTTTGCTGCTTCTGTAAGTTTTTCTATGAGAAGTGCGTCACTTAATGAATTTAATTTAAGCGTAATACCTGCCGGTTTTTTGTGATTGGCAGATTTGATTTCTTTATTGATAAGCAAATTTATTTGTCTTCGCATATTTACAGGGCTAACCAGCAAAAGTTTACAAGATTTGAGTAAACCAATTCTTAATGAAGGGTTTTCCAAATAAGTAAAAATGCGGTTTACATCAGCCATTAAATTTCTATCAGATGTAAGCAGACAGTGGTCTCCATAAAGTCTTGCTGTTTTTTCATTCAAATTACCTGTGCTTATAAAACCATAATGCGTTGTTACGTTTTTTACTCTCCTTTTTATAAGGCAGAGTTTTGCATGTACCTTTAAATCCGGCACGCCCAATAAAACTCTTACCCCCGCTTCTTCCAGCACTTCCTTCCATTCAAGATTTGCTTCTTCATCAAAACGTGCTCGTAATTCCAACATGACGGTTACCTGTTTGCCATTGCGCACCGCATTGGTAAGTGCATTAATTACTTTTGATCTGGAGGCCAGTCGGTAGCAGGTTATTTTTATACTTACTACTTCAGGGTCGATAGCAGCTTCTCTTAAAAAATCTATGATGCTGTCATACGAATGATAAGGAAAATGAAGCATGACATCTTCCTCCATTACTACAGCTGTAACACTGTTACTGTTTTTGAGCTGTGGATGCGTAAAAGGTTTTTTCCGCAGATTCTTCTGTGAAAATACACTTTCCGGAAAATTTATAAAATCTTTGTAATTATGAATACTTCCACCGGGTATCATATTTTCGTTATGGGTGAGGCCCAGCCTTTTTACCAGATAATTGAGCAATGCGGGTTCAATCTCTTTGTCATAAACAAAACGCACCGGCTTACCTTTTTTTCTGTTTTTTAAACCTTTCTGTATTTTTTGTATCAGCGATCCTGAAACGTCATTGTCCACATCGATTTCTGCATCTCTTGTAACTTTTATTATGTGAGATGAAAATTTATCATAGCCGAAAAAAGAAAAAATATTTGGTAAACAAAACCTGATTACATCTTCCAATAAAATAACATACTGCTCATCATTTTTAGAAGGCAATATTAAAAATCTGGAAAGATGACGGGTTGGTACTGATACTAATGCAAAACGTTGAGGTATTGACCGATCCTGCTTTGTAAGTCTACAAGCTAAGTAAATTGATTTATCGTTAAGTACTGGAAACTGGTGCAAACTTTCAATCATTAAGGGAATAATATAGCTCCTTACTTCTTCATTAAAATAATCAAGAATGAATTTTTGATGCGAGGCAGAAAGTTTTTTTTCGTTAACAATATTAATTTTTTCCTTTTTCAGTTCCCGGAGAATCTCCTTCCATATTCTTTCGAATTCCTTTTGTTGTGCTATAACTTTTTCCTGAATTTCATCGAGAATATTTTGTGGGTCAACTTCCAAATGCATTTTGGCTTTGTTGCCAAGCTCTATCATTTTTTTTAGACCCGCTACTCGTACTCTAAAAAACTCATCAAGGTTATTTGAAAATATTCCAAGGAATTTTATTCGCTCTTTTACAGGCACTGAATCATCTGCAGCTTCCTGTAACACACGACTATTAAAAGATAACCAGCTTATATCTCTTACTATTGTTTTTTTATGAGACATTCAATTATTTTATGAAAATGGAAAAGTATATTTCTAAAAAATTATTTTAAAGTATTTGGTATTCATTTAAAATAAATTTTATAGCTCTCCTTTAATTTTTTTTATAAAGTTAGTTGTGGATATGCCTTCAACAATTTTGGCAATTTTTACTTGACCACCATGTGCAATAACTTCTTTTGCACCTGAAATTTGTTCAATTGTATAGTCACCGCCCTTAACCAATACATCAGGCATTAATTCTTTTATTAAATCTAGCGGTGTATCTTCTGCAAATAAAATTACAGCATCTGTTTGTAAAAGAGACGCAAGTAAAAGAGCCCTTGCATTTTCATCATTTATAGGCCGAGTTGGACCTTTTAATTTTGTTACGGATCTATCAGCATTGATAGCTACAATTAAAACCTCTCCATATGATGCTGCTTCGTTTAGTGAGGCAATGTGTCCGCTATGAAGAATATCAAAAACACCGTTTGTAAATACTATTTTTTTGTTAAGCATTTTCCATCTATACACCTGCTTTAATAAAGACTGTTTAGTATAAATTTTATCTTGGATTTGTTTGACTGATTGCATTTTTTTTCTTGTTTATATAGGGTAGAACTATGAGTGAAATTAATCCCGCGACAACAATTATCCCTGTACTTACACCCCAGATAAGCCAGCCAAATGCATTGCCTTCAGAATCCTGAATTAAATATAACAACAGTGTTTCTTTTACAAATATTGGGAAAGAGCCAATCCCTCCAGGTGTTACTATCATGGCTAATGTAGACAATGATAGTACGGAACAGGCCGCCTTCAAATTTAAATGCGCAGTAGCTTCCATAGCTTTAAACCCAATATAAATTTGTAATAAATACATACACCAAATAAAGAGAGTGTGCAGGATGAATGCTTTTTTACTTTTCAAGTTTTTAATAGCTATAAAACCCTGCCCAATTCCGGTACCAAAACCTTTAATTTTTTGAAGTGTTTTATTATTAGGAAATGATAAAAATATCTTCCTGATGATTACAATAAATACAGCGACTACAATAAATAAAATTAATATTTTCAGCCATAACGGAGTACCTCCCGGAGTTATAAAAGCCTGCAGTTTTTGTTTTACAAAACTCCCTACAATGTCTATCTGTATAAGAACAGTAAAACAGATAAAAAATATATAAGTCAAAAGATCAAAAGTTCTTTCTATCAAAATTGTTCCTATCAAATTATCGGCTTTTAAATTTTCATATTTTGCCAGTAAAGTACATTTAATTACTTCTCCTAGTCTTGGTATGGCAGAGTTTGCCAAATAACCAACCATAGTTGCCCCAAACACATTTTGTAAGGATGGATTATAACCCAAAGGTTCCATTAATAGCTTCCATCGCATAGATCTGCTAAGATGACTTAGGAGATTTATAAATACAACCGGTATAACGAGGTAGTAATTTGCTTTAGCAAACGCATTTTTAAATTGTAACTCCTGCTCAGCCGTCATAGTATGTAGTTGCCACCATACCAGCAATATTCCTACACCTAAAAAAATTACATATTGCAATAATGAAAGTATTTTTTTGCCCATGCCTTCCTTATTGTTTCTTGTTATAAAATTAAATTATCTATGAGCCTAATATCATTCAAATAGGCTGCCACAAGTGCCACGAGCTTTTTATCTCCATCCCAGTAGTCTATAAGTTCAAGAGTTTCAGCATCCGCAATTTCTGTATAATCTACTTTATAACCATTTTCTGTTAGAAGATTTGTTGCTGTACTTTTTATCTTGTCAAGTTTACCCGGCTTTATTTCACTTTTGATAAATTTTAAAGTTTCAATAATTTTTAAAGCAGCAATTCTTTCATTTTTATTTAATCTTATATTTCTACTGCTCATAGCAAGCTCATCATTTTCTCTCACTGTTTCGCAAACTTTTAATACCACATCATAATTTTTACTTGCCATCATTTTTTTAATAACCATGCATTGCTGATAATCTTTTTCCCCGAGATAAAGAGTATTCGGGTTAACAGCCTTTAAAAGCTTATCTACAATAATGCATACACCCTGAAAATGCCCAGGTCGGTATTTTCCTTCTAAAATTGTTTCCAGCATACCTAAATTGTAATGTTCGTTTTTTTCACCTTCAACATACATTTCAGCGGTTGATGGTAAAAACAATATATCGCATACTGCCAATTCCAGTTGATCAATATCTTTTTCAATAGTTATGGGATACTTCTGCAAATCGATTGCATTATTAAACTGAGTAGGATTTACAAAAATGCTGCAAACAGTAAAATCATTTTCTGATTTTGATTTCTCAATAAGGGATATATGCCCGGCATGAAGAGCGCCCATAGTTGGCACAAAACCAATTGTTTTGCCGTTAGACTTTTTCTGAGCGAGTATTTCTTCTATCTTATCAATATGCTTAATAATAATCATGAGGGTAATTATGTGTAGATGGGTTGTAGATAGCTGTTTATTCAATAAATTATGTTACTTTTGCAGCCGTTTCGAATTTCTTTTTGTACCTAATTCTGCTCATCCATGTCTACAAAGAAAAGGATTTTATTTATTGCCAATGAAATGTCACCTTATATAGATGGTACTTCATTTGCAGAAATCGTAAACAAACTTGCTGTTTTATCTAATGATAATAATATGGAAGTAAGGTGCATAATGCCAAAATTTGGTACGATTAACGAGCGCAGACATAGGTTACATGAAGTGGTAAGACTTTCCGGAATTAATGTGTCTATAGATAATGATGATTATCCCCTTATAATTAAAGTTGCCTCTTTACCAAATGCAAGGTTGCAGGTGTATTTTTTGGATAACGAAGATTTTTTTAAACGGAAATGGGTTTTTGCAGATGATTCAGGAAAATTTTTTGATGATAATGGTTTAAGAGCAGTATTGTTTTGTAAAGGCGCTTTAGAAACGGTAAAAAAATTTGGGTGGCCTCCGGATATCATTCACTGCAGTGGGTGGATGACAGGGTTGATTCCGATGTTTATACGTTCGGCCTATAAAAAAGAACCTGTATTTAGCCACTGTAAGGTTGTTTACACAATAGGGGATACAACTTTTAAAGAAAAATTAAGTCCTGATTTTTTAAAACTTGCAACTATAAACGATAACGTTACTAAAAAAGAACTTGAGCCTTTTAAAGATCTTAATAACCTGGCCATGTATAGAGGCGGTGCAACTTATGCAGATGCTGTTACTTTCGGTACCGCAAAACCAGACAAAAAATTAGTTGAAGAATTTACCAAAGTGCGTGGCAAAAAAATTCTAAAGTACAATGCAGAGACTGATTTAACAGACTATTTACAATTGTATGCCGACCTTACCAAATAATTAATCAGAAACTATTTATTAAAATTATTGCTTTGCACAAAAGATTTTTATTAGCTGCCTCAACTGCAGCTTTTTTATTGATAGCTATTGGAATAGGTTGCACCAAATTAGATACTACAACCTTAGGAGCCGATTTAGTTACCGTAGACAATGTGAATACATTTGCAGATACCCTTGCAGTAAATGCAACTCAAGGAATTTTTAACGACAGTACTATTTTACAAAAGGGAGATAACCATGCAATTGGTGTAATTACTACGGACCCTTTATTTGGTAAAACTGATGCAAGAATTTACGTTCAGTTTAAACCTACTTTTTATCCATTTTATTTTGGGAGCGCCGGCGATACAACAAAATTTGACCCTAATAATAAGGCAGGTTTTGATTCAGCTTTTGTTACACTTTCTTATAAAGGTGCATGGGGAGATACCTCTGTCATAGGTAACATTCCACAAACTTTTGAAGTGAGGGCCGTTGTTGATGATAACTTTAGAATTAAAACGGATACAATACGTCCTGTTGGAGATATTCCTCCTTCCGTTGACAATACAATTTTAGGATCGGCCATCATTACTCCTAACATTATTGCACAAAAAACTAAATTTACCACAGGGCGGGATTCTGTCAATAACCAAATAAGAATTAAATTGACAGGTGCCGGTGATTCTTACGCTGCAGCAATTTTTAATAGTCAGGATTCATCTGCAACGGGCACAAAAAATGGCTTTTTAAATGATTCCGTTTTTAGAAAAAAATACAATGGTTTTGAAATCAGAGTAAAAAATAATACAGCAGGAAATACTTTATTTTACGTAAATCTTGCAGAAGCAAAATCACGTTTTGAATTTCATTATCACAAAACCAAAAATGGTATAAGAGATACAATTATACAAAGCTTTCAGGCATATACTTCCAGAGTAGGTAGCATTGCATCTTCCTCCAGTATGAATTATATCAAAAGAGATTATACAGGAGTTACTTTTCCAGGTCCTAATGCCCCAACAGCTAATGTTTTTTTACAAACATCACCGGGCACATTTGCAAATTTGAGTATCCCGAGTCTCACAGGTTATACCAACCGCATTATCCACAGAGCATTTATCATTGTTGAGCAAACGCCAGATCAGGCTGCCACAGATAATATTTTTACACCACCCCCATATTTGTATTTGGATTTAAAAGATACGGCGTTTAGTGTTCCTCAACGTTACAAGCCTGTATATTTTGATCTTACAAATGCGGTTCCTTACAATCCTGATGCTACTTCAGTGAATGGCGTATATCATCCTTTTCCTTTTGGAAATGTTGATGTAAATACTTTCGGCGGTGCCGCATTAAAAAGATTTGAGCCTGCGGGAAATGTATTTTATCGATATGAAATAAATTTAACGAGATACGTTCAACACATTGTTTCAAACGGATATAAAAACTACGAACTGCGTTTGTATGCACCTTTCAATTATTATTATCCTCAGTATCTTGGTACACAATACATTATTCCTTTTTATAACCCAATTGCATTGGGAAGAGTAAGGGTAGGTACAGGATTAAATAATAATCACAAAATGAAAATGGTAGTTATATATTCAAAAGTGTAGATACCATTACAAAGCCTTTTAGTATAAAAGGCTTTTCTATTAAATCATTTACCCCCTTATCTTTGCAATCTTAAAAAAATAAAGATGCCTTATTTATTTACATCTGAATCCGTTAGTGAAGGGCACCCGGATAAAATTGCTGACCAGATTAGTGATGCACTTATAGATAATTTTTTAGCCTTTGACCCAACCAGCAAAGTAGCATGTGAAACCCTCGTTACTACAGGACAGGTTGTACTTGCGGGCGAAGTTAGAAGTAAGGCCTACCTTGATGTACAAGAAATTGCCAGAGGTGTTATTCGCAAAATTGGCTATACCAAAAGTGAGTATATGTTTGAGGCAAATTCATGCGGTATTATATCTGCCATTCATGAACAATCTCAGGATATAAACCAGGGTGTAGATAAGAAGAAAAAAGAAGAACAAGGTGCAGGTGATCAGGGGATGATGTTTGGTTATGCTACAAATGAAACTGACAACTACATGCCACTTGCCTTGGCATTATCTCATGATATTTTAAAAGAACTTGCTGCAGTAAGAAGAGAAAATACCGAAATAAAATATTTGCGCCCTGATGCGAAAAGCCAGATTACATTAGAATATGATGATAATAATAAGCCTATTAGAATTGAGGCAATTGTAGTTTCAACACAACATGATGATTTTGCAAAGGACGAAACGATGCTTGCAAAAATTAAAAAAGACATCATCAACATTGTTATACCTCGTGTGAAAGCAAAGTATAAAAAATATGATCACCTTTTTACCAATAAAATTAAGTACCACATTAACCCAACAGGCAAATTTGTAATTGGTGGACCACACGGCGATACGGGGCTTACAGGTCGTAAGATTATTGTAGATACCTATGGTGGTAAAGGCGCACATGGTGGTGGTGCATTTAGTGGTAAAGATCCAAGTAAAGTAGATAGAAGTGCTGCTTATGCAACAAGGCATATTGCTAAAAATTTAGTGGCGGCAGGGCTATGTGATGAAGTTCTTGTACAGGTGAGTTATGCAATTGGCGTTGCACAACCAACGAGCATCAATGTCGTTACTTATGGCACAGCAAAAGTGACTTTGACTGATGGGCAAATTGCAAACGAAATAATAAAAATGCCTTGCTTTGATATGCGTCCATATTTTATTGAGCAAAGATTAAAACTGCGTAATCCTATTTATAGCGAAACTGCATCTTACGGACACATGGGCCGTACACCGGAGAAAGTTGAAAAAATATTCACTTCACCATCAGGAGTTGTAGTAAAGAAAAAAGTAGAATTATTTACTTGGGAAAAACTAGATGCAGTTAAAGAAGTAAAAAAGGTTTTCGGCATTAAATAAAGTTGTTTTTCAGAATAATAGAATTGTAAAGACCATAAGTTCTTGATTGACTTATGGTCTTTTAGTATCAACAAATAAATTAATTTTAAACAGTGAAAGAGTTTAGACACCAACATAAGCGGCCAAAAAAAAATACCTTAGTAGTAGGTAGAACAGCCATCATTGCTGCTATGAAAGACGGTAAGCAGTTGGACAGAATTTATGTGCAGACTGCGGTGCATGGAGATACGATAGATGAGATCAGAGTATTGGCAGAAAAATTTATGGTGCCCATAAATAAAGTACCTGTTGAAAAACTTAATAATTTTAATGTTAGCAACCACGAAGGTTGTATCGCACAAATTTCAAAAATTCAATATCAAAATTTACAGGATGTAATTTCTTTTGTTGTTGAAAATGGCGAAGTTCCATTGTTTATCATTTTAGATGGAATAACAGATATAAGAAATATAGGTGCCATTGCAAGAAGCGCATATTGCTTTGGTGTGAATGCTATTATTATACCTGATAAAGGTGTTGGTTCTTTGAATGAAGATGCAATATTAACTTCGGCAGGTGCATTAGAAAATATTGCGGTTTGTAGGGTGAACAGTCTGATGAAAGCAGTTGATGATCTTCACTTAAATGGAATAAAAGTTTTTGCAAGTGTTATGGGAGCTACAACCAGCTCATACGAATGTAATTTTGCAGAACCTACTGCGATTGTAATGGGGGCTGAAGAGAAAGGTATTTATCCTGCTTTGATGAAAGTGTGCGATGAGAAATTTGCAATACCGATGAAGGGAGATTTCGATTCTTTAAATGTAAGTGTAGCAACAGGAGTAATTTTATACGAAGTTGCAAAGCAAAGAAGATAGTTATCTAACAACAACTTCTTTTACAACTTTTTCACCGAGTTCTAAGTTTACCATTTCTATGATTTTTTCCTTTTGGTAGAGCAACTCATTTTTAAGCGGAGCAACCACTGTTGTAACAAATAATGTAGTGCCTGTGATTTGTATTTTGTCGGTATATTTTGCTATCGTTTTACCCATGATTTTTTCCCATACATCTTCAATTTGCAGAGCCTGCACACTCGTTTTTAATTTACTTTTATTTAAAAATTGTTGAAGCGCTTCTGCCATGGAAACTTCTGCCATTTTTTTTGATTTAGAGTTCAATTAATTGCCCATCTATTTGTAGCTTTTCAAAAATACTTTGAAGCCTTTGAGGATGTGTATCCGTTATAAAAACCTGTCCATCATTTTCATGACAAACCCATTGTAACAAACGTTCCATTCTTTTTTCATCCAGTTTTTCAAACACATCATCCAACAACAAAATGGGGCTAAAAGATTTGTAGTCTTTCAGCAACTGATATTGTGCCAGTTTTAATGCAAATAAAAGACTTTTTCGCTGCCCTTGGCTGGCTATACTTTTAAAAGGCTGTTCATTTAAAGTTAAAGTAATATCATCTTTATGTATTCCTTCACTCGTTCGTTGCACTATCCTATCTTTTTCAAACATTTTTTTTAAGATAGATTCAAAATCATTTTCCTGCAATTTGCTTCTGTAAATAAAACTTACTGTTTCGTAATTGTCTGCAATTCGTTTATAAAAAAGTTCTATAAGTGGGATTAATTTCTGAGAAAATCGCTCTCTTTTTTCAAAAACAATTTTACCAGGATTTATTAGCTGGTTATTTATTATTTCCAATAGCCCCAAGTCTATTTTCCCTTGTTCTGCAAAACGTTTTAATAAACTGTTTCTTTGCAACAATACCTTGTTATAGATAATCAGTTGCTGTAAGTATTCTCCATCAAGCTGGCAAATCACAGTATCTAAATACCTTCGTCTTCCTTCACTGCCTCCAATAATTATTTCTACATCATCCGGCGCTATAATAACTGCAGGTAATAATCCAATATGTTTTGAAAGTTTTTCATATGGCACATCGTTCAACAAAAATTCTTTTTTTGACGTGTTCCGGTTTATGCAGGTAATTTTTTGTAAATCGCCACTATTGTCAAAATTACCTTCAAGCCTAAACCCATCTTTCTCAAAATTTGTGTTGAGCGAATCTGTGTTTGTAAAATAGCTTTTTGTAAAACAGCAATAATAAATTGCATCAAGTAAATTAGTTTTCCCTATTCCATTTAAGCCGCTTATTCCAATTATATTTTTAGAAAAATTGAAGTAGGAAATGTCGTAATTTTTAAAATGGGTGATGGTTATTTTGTGAAGACGAAGCATTGTCTTGTAAAGATAAAGTATAAGCCTACTAGAATTTAATTTGATAAATAATACGATATTACAGGCAATGTTTATTTTTCATTGTTGAATCATTTTTGGTTCTATGTTATTGTAAATAACCTAAACTCAAATTTCCTATATTTGCACCCTAAATTATACTCCATTGGCTACAAAGTTTTCTAAAGAAACTTACCTGTATTGGTACGAAATGATGTTGCTGCTTCGTCGGTTTGAAGAGAAAACCGGCCAATTATATGGAATGCAGAAGATTCGTGGATTTTGCCATTTGTATATTGGACAAGAAGCTGTGGCAGCAGGTTGTATGACTGCAACTACCCCTGAAGATAAATTTATTACAGCCTACCGGGATCATGCATTAGCAATTGCAAAAGGGGTGAGTGCTAAAAGTTGTATGGCCGAACTGTATGGAAAAGCTACAGGATGCAGTAAAGGGAAGGGTGGGAGTATGCACTTCTTTGGCGTTGAACAAGGTTTCTTTGGTGGGCACGGGATTGTAGGCGCACAAATAGGAACTGGTGCCGGGCTTGCATTTGCAGAGCGGTACAGAGGTACACAAAATGTTGTACTTTGTTTTTTTGGCGATGGTGCTTCCCGCCAGGGAATGTTACATGAAACCTTTAACATGGCAATGTTGTGGGATTTGCCTGTCGTTTTTATTTGTGAGAATAACGGTTATGCCATGGGTACTTCTGTAAAAAGAACTAGCAAAACTCTTGATATTTATAAAATGGCTGATGCTTATGAAATGCCTGCAGATACTGTTGATGGCATGAGCCCTGAAGATGTACACAATGCAATTCTAAGAGCAGTGAACAGAGCAAGAGAAAAAGGCGGGCCAACTTTATTGGAAATAAAAACTTATCGCTATAAAGGACATAGCATGAGTGACCCACAAAAATACAGAACCAAAGAAGAGTTGGAAGAATACAAAACCAAAGACCCGATTGAACACGTCTTAAAAGTTTTAAAAACTGATTTCAGTGTTTCCGATGAAGATGTTGAAACAATCAATGAAAGAGTAAAGATAGAGGTAGAAGAAGCAGTAAAATTTGCAGAAGAAAGTCCTTGGCCAAATGATGATGAACTTTTAAAAGACGTTTACATTCAGGAAGATTATCCATTTATAACAGATTAATAAATAGAACATAATTTTTAATAATACCACCAACTAACATGGCAGAAAAGACAACGGAAGTAGTAACGACGGAAGACAACATAACTACTGAAACTTATGCAGTAAAGAAGAATTTTTGGGATACTTATAGCAAGCCTATCATTTATGCAGGATCTGCCTTAATTATTCTTTTGGGCGCTTATTTTGGATATCAAAAACTAGTAAAAGAACCAAAAGAACAGGATGCTGCAGCATTAATTTTTCCTGCTGAATATTTATTTGATAAGATGGCACAAACCGGTTTTAATAAAGATACAGTTAATACCGTTCTCAACGGTGGTGTAAGTGATGGTGTAAATGTTACGGGTCTTTTAAAAGTTGCAAGTAAGTATAGTGGGACATTGAATGGCAACCGTGCCGAATATATGATAGGTGCATGTTACCTTCACATAAAAGAATTTGATAAAGCAATTCAACATTTAAAAGATTACAATTCAAACGGGGCTTCACAGGTTGATATTAAAAAATATATGTTGCTTGGCAGTGCGTATGCGGAAAAACAAAACAAAGAAGAAGCTTTAAATGCATACAAAAAAGCTGCCACAGTCAATGACAAAGATGAAGCATTTACAGCTGATGCTTTAATTACCGCAGCTGCTTATGCAGATGTTATCGGAAAATCAAAAGAAGCTATAGAACTTTATCAAAAGGCAAAGGATAATTATCCAAATTTTCCAGCAGTACAGAGTGGGGAAGTAGAAAAGCATCTTGCAAAATTGGGTGTTACTAAATAAAAAGATTTAATGGCAATTAGCAACAATAATTTAACTGATACAACAGGCATCCAATTAACAAAGGATGCCTTTGTTATTATAATAAAAACAGAGTGGAATCAACACGTAATTTCTATTCTCGAAGAGGGATGTAAGAAAGTTTTAGATGGTCATGGAGTAAGTTATAAAGTTTTTGAAGTGCCCGGTGCTTTTGAAATTCCTTTTGCTGTTAACAAATACTGGAGCTATGCAAATAATAATAATGGTCCTAAACTGCCGGATGCATTTATAGCACTTGGGTGTGTTATAAGAGGTGATACGCCACACTTTGAATATGTTTGTGAAGGTGTTACGCAAGGAATAATGAGTTTAAATATTTCTCTTCCTGTACCCATAATTTATGGAGTACTCACCGTAAATAATCAATTACAGGCTGATGAAAGACTTGGAGGCAGCCATGGCCACAAAGGTGAAGAAGCTGCAGCAGCGGCTTTGAAAATGATTGCATTTTCGCAGTCTCTTTAAATATTTTTTATTAATGAATGTTCAAATTTTTATACCATGCTTTGTGGATCAGCTTTATCCACAAACAGCATTTAATATGGTGAAGGTTTTAGAGAAAGCCGGCTGCAAAGTGTCTTACAATACAAACCAAACATGCTGTGGCCAACCTGCCTTTAATGCCGGATTTTGTGATGAAGCAAGAGTAGTCGCTTCTAAATTTTTAAATGATTTTGATAATGCAGAGTATTTAGTTGCCCCAAGCGCAAGCTGTGTTGGCTTTATAAAAAATTATTATCCATCTTTATTTGAAAAAAATATTGACCAGAACACGATTCAAAGTCTTGGTAAGAGAACATATGAGTTTAGTGAGTTTCTCCTAGATGTTTTAAAAGTAGAAAATTTTGGCGCATCGTTTAAGGGTAAAATAACCTATCACGATAGCTGTGCTGCTCTGAGAGAATGTAAAATAAAAGATGGCCCAAGACGCTTGCTTCAAAATGTAAAAGGCTTAGAGCTTGTTGAGATGAATGATGTAGAAACCTGTTGCGGCTTTGGCGGAACTTTCTCTGTAAAGTTTGAAGGAATTTCTGTTGCGATGGGAGAGCAGAAAATTTCAAATATTCTCGCTACAGGTGCTGATGCAGTGGTTTCTACTGATTGTAGTTGTTTGATGCAAATTGGTGGAATAATAAAACAAAAAAATCTACCTATTGAAACCTTTCATCTTGCAGATATATTAGCCAGTGGATGGTAATATAAATAATTCGAAATGATTTCAAATGAAAAAAGCATCCGTTACCGGACGCTTTTTTCATTTGATTGATTATAAAAATTATGGAACGATAAATGGATCAACAATCATAAGCACTGCTGCTCTCGATAATGGTTCATCAAATGAAGCGCTTGCTGCAACATTAGAAACTCCACCTACTTGTGCTATGTTAATTCCGTTTTGAACGGTTAATTCTTCCCCATTGTAACTCGGCTGTACTGCGGCTTGGAAACCTGCACCAATATTACTTTCATTTAAATTGATCCATGGTTTAATATCACCAACATATGCAGGAGAACCCGTAGCAAGACCACGTGCTCTTCTCATTTGGCGAACGTGTGAAGCATGTCTTGCTTCAACTGAATGAATATTTAAAGCTGCAGTGAGGACTACTTTGTTGTTAATTAATGTTCCTGCCGCACCTTTATATGCACGTACACCTGTATCTTCAAAAGCTTGAGACATCGCTAAGAACACATCATAATTTGCTTCCCATCCTAAGAACGGCCCCATATTGCTACCCTTTCCACCTGTAAAGTCAAACTTTGGCTCTGGTGTAGGTGTAGCTCCTAAAGAAGAAATTACCGATTTCAAAAATGCAACGTGCTGAGCTTCATGGTCACGTATTTTTGTTAAGGCGGCAAGACCTGCAGCACCTGAATTAGCCTGTACACCGGGACCTGCAACACCAATCTGATAAAATTTTCCCTCCAAGTATTCAAGTGTCAATGCAAATTGTAATGTAGCAAGCACATCAGTAGGAGTTTGGCCGTATGCTTTTTTGAACATTGAACCCAAGACCAATGGCATAGAGGCAAGTGCTGCTTTACCTGTAAATTTTGCAAATTCTTTCATGGCAGAACGACGTGTGTCTAACCTGTCATAAACATCTGCATCTACTTTTTCTATTTCAGAAAATATATTTTGTAAATTCATTTTTAAAGATTTAAAGTTTTAAAATTTTGCTTTATGCAGGCAACCCTCGTTTACTTATTTGTGAGTCAGCAGTAAGGAATGCGTTTGCAATGTCTACTATTGCAGTAGGAGGTTTTGAAATATCCAATGCGTTAGCATCTAAATCATCTGCAAATGTTCCATTGCTAATTAAATCACGAATTAAAGCAGCATGACGTGCTTCGACAGAAACGATTTTTCCTGCAGCAAGTAAATAATTTACATCTACTATGTATTGACCTGCGCCATTGTAAGCCGAAACACCTGTGTCTTCAAAAGCTTTAGCCTGAGCTAATATTCCGCCTCTTGATGTAAAATCAACTGCAGCAAAGTTAGGAGTCAATCCTTTAATTGCGTTTGAACCTAATGCAGCTTTGAAGAATTCGCGGTGAGAAACTTCATGATCTTTAATATCCATCATGTAAGTTTTTTCTAGCACTGACATTGAATTAAAACCTGCTGAAGCAACTACTTGTGTGTAAAAAGCTGCTTCCAATTGCTCAAGAGCATACGCAAAATTTAAAATTTGAAAATCTCCCGCACCTAAGAAAACACCTTTATCAGTGTTCGGATCTACATAATCATTGTTTTTATTACACGCAGATCCAAGAGCTACTACAGCTGCCGATGCACCGAAAAACTTCAGCATATTTCTTCTTTGAATACCAAAGGACGAAATCAATTGCTCATCCTGTAAAGGAGGAGATGAGATTTGTTTTTTCATAAAATTTATTTAATTATTAAAAGTGTTGTAACATTGACAAACATAAATTTTGCCAACTATTTTGAACTACGCATTTTACTTGAAAAGGGTTTTACAATTGTGTATAAGAAAATTTAACGGGTAATTGAGAGTAACCCTTTGAGGAAATATTTATACATGAAATATAATTGTTTATGGCATTTTGGTTATTAAAATCAGAACCTTTTAAATACAGTTGGGAGCAGTTTGTTGTAGATAAAAGAACCCATTGGGATGGAGTGAGGAATTATCTCGCAAGAAATTTTATGAAGGCAATGAAGAAGGGCGATAAAATATTTTTTTATCATAGCAACGAAGGGTTAGAAATTGTAGGCATTGCAAAAGTCGTAAAGGAATACTATCAGGATCCTACAACACATGAACCCGCGTGGGTTGTGGTAGATATTTCTCCTGTCAAAAAATTAAAAAAAACGGTTTCACTTGCCCAAATAAAACAGGAAAAAGATCTACAGGAAATGGCGCTGATAAAATCTATGCGCTTATCTGTACAACCTGTGAAGGAAGAGGAATGGAATAAAATCTTACGAATGGCAGGGGAGGTACCTAATTAACAGTTTACTGATTGCCTTACATTAACATTTAGATGGACAAGAAACATATCGTTGTATTAACAGGTGCAGGAATAAGTGCAGAGAGCGGCATAAAAACATTTAGAGATAATGACGGTTTATGGATGGGACATGATATAAACGAAGTAGCTACCCCGAGAGGCTTTGCAAAAAATCCAGCTTTGGTATTAGATTTTTATAATCAAAGAAGGAGGGAAATAAAAAATGTAGAACCAAATCTTGCTCATGTTGGGCTTGCAGCATTGGAAGAAAATTTTAATGTAACGATCATTACACAAAACATAGATGATTTACATGAAAGAGGGGGTTCTAAAAACATCATTCATTTACATGGGGAGATTTTTAAGATGCGGAGTACAGGTGATAAGTTTAGAACTTATCCCATTCATGGAGATATTTTAGTAGGTGACTTAGCAGACGATGGCAACCAATTAAGACCACACATTGTTTGGTTTGAGGAGGAAGTTCCCATGATAGAAACTGCAGTAGACGTAGTAAGGACTGCAGATACTTTTGTGGTAATAGGAACTTCTTTACAGGTTTATCCCGCTGCTGGTTTATTAGATTTAGTGAGAGATGAAGTTCCTAAATATATAATTGATAAGAAAATCCCTGCTGTGCATCATTTACAAAATATAATCCCATTGGAAGGAACTGCATCCGATGGCGTAATAAGATTAAAAAGGCTATTGCTGCATAAAATAAGCTAGGTGTTCATGGCCATTTCTTTCTCTGTAAAATATATTCCGTTCGCCTTGAGTTCTTTTAAAACTGGTTCGTAAATTTCTTTAATAATTGGAATGTGTAAACCGGATAATTTAATTGTTCCATCTAAAATAAGTTTAGCAGCAATTCCTAATGGTAAACCGACAGTTTTTGCCATAGCTGTATGAACACTGTCTTTACCCAAAACAATTAAATGTGAAATAATATTTTTTTTAAAACCATTCAGTTCGTATTCAATTTCATGCTGCATCACTATCATATCCTTATCGGCAGGTGACAATGCTAGTTTTGTTTCCATGGCAAATTGTAAGCCATCCGCAGCGCTGATAAGCCCTTTGTTTATAATTGTATCTTCATCATCTAAACCTAGAAAATATAACTGCTGCATAATTTTATTGCCGTCATGTGCACTTCCCACAAGATCAACTTGGGTAAATTCTTCTGCTATATTCTCATCATTTAATTGCAAAGTACCAGCATCATCTTCTAAATTATTGCTATCATCATTCACGTTTTTTGCGAGAATATTAATCACTTCATTTGTATAAAGTTCATTTTCCTTCAACTCTTGTATTAATGTATCAGAGAAGTTATGCAAATCCAGATGCTGCTGGAAAAATGCTGCAAGGCTGAGTCCGTCACTGTTGTATGTGGGCGTTTCATCTGTCAGGTTTAGTCCAATTATTTTATTCCACCCCAGCATAAAATCTCTGTAACGAAGTGTAGTCCGTAAAAAAGTTTTTGCCTCATGAAGCTGGTATAAATTTATATAAGAAAGACTATTTCTGTTTGGGTAATAACTGAGAAAGCCAATGGATGTGTCTTCAACTTTTATCATTCTTTTGGCATCGAAAAGTTCTTCATAGTTTTCTTCAATAATTTTACCTTCTGCCTTGTATTCAGCTCCTGCTTTGCCCGCCACTACTACATTTCGGGGGTTCCAGCTTATTTTGTAGTGCCATGGATTGTTATCACTTTCGGGCGCTACAAGCCCACCACAATGGCTTTTAAATGAAGATATATTTCCTCCTTTATCCTTTATTCCGTCTATGAGTTGCATTGCGCTCATGTGGTCAATTCCAGGATCAAGTCCCATTTCGCACAAGAAAATAATGCCTTTGTTTTTAACTTCTTCCGCCAGTGATTTTATTGCATCGTCTGCATAAGATGCGGTAAGTAAATGTTTGCTAAATTGAACGCAATCTTTTGCAATTAAAATATGAAGAGATGGCGGCATCATGGAAATAACCAGATCGCAATTTTCAATCAGATCCCTTCTATTATTTTCATCAGTAATGTCTGCAACGACGGCGGTGTTTGATAAACTGTTTTTGGTTTTTTGTTCAA
>JANXTN010000369.1 GCA_025352435.1 Ferruginibacter sp.
TATTCCGCCAGCTGAACAATTGTATACAACAAATTTTTGAGCCTGTCTGCAACAAGTGTTTTGAATGATGCATTGGTAGGAGCGGATACATAATTTATCCAAGCAGACGTCCAATAACCATCAGTTATTTGTTGGTACAAAAGTGTTTGTTGTTTGATGGCATTTTTCTGCGTCAGGCTTAAATCAATAGGAAGCAAATATTTTATACATTCTGCAACCAATTCATTTGGATTACCAATATTAATACCGATAAACTGTTGCACATAAGTGATAGGGTCTACTTTTACCAACGTTACCAAACCATTGTAATTAAGGCTGTATCCTACTCCGAAAACTCGTTCTAAAAATGCAAATCTTTTTTGAATTGTATTGGTATTTATCCAGTACTCATGGTATGCAGGTCCCTGATAATAGGCATTCCACCCCGATACATTTGGAATGGTACCCATGCGCTGTTCCATTGGCAGGCAAATGTTGTTATTAAAAAAACTCCACACCTGATACTGAGCCTGATAATTTGTTGAAGTAGCTACATTGTAAGAAAGATTAAATTGTTTTAAGGTTGCAATAATTGTATCAAAAGGAGATTTTATTATTACACCTCTATTTGCCATATCAAAGAAGTGTTCGCTCTTAAAAAGTTTATCCAACACCGGCATAATATTCCAATTATTTGCAACAAATACCTGAGCAAGTGGAGTAATTACATTGGCTTCAATATTTGCATCAATATCGTAATAAACAAAATATCTGTAAAGCCTGCGGCAGATATATTCAGATACAACCTGTGTTTTGGTAAAAATCATATCTATAAATCCGTCAAGCTCGGCAGCTCCATTCGCCGGATTTGAAGGTGTTGGATTTTGTATTATTTTATTATTAAAAAAGGAAGAAAATTGCTTTGGGCCTGTTTTATGAAATGACGGAACAAATGAAGTTGATGGTGTTGCAGTATTTAAATTTTGAACCCGCCAGCCTGTGAGTACCTGTGCAGCGGCTACCACATCTGCTTGCGTATATTGGCTTAACGGATCTTTGCCTAAAGTAAAAAGCTCCATTACTTCTCTGGCAAAATTTTCATCTGGAGCTGTTGCGGTATTAGCCTGGTTGTTCAGGTAATACATCATTGCAGGCTGGGTCGCCAGATTCCTTATTAACGTTTTAAAATTACCAAGTGGATTATCCCTAAACATTTTAAAATAAGAATAAAAAATGCGGGCGCTGTTTGTACTTACAAAGTTGTTGTTTGAATTGTTGATAGCATCAAAATCAATAGGTAAAAAATGATACCAGAACCAAACCATTTTTTCCTTAATTGTAACATCGCTGTTTAAGGATAATCCAAACAACCAGCTTCTTTGGGCTTCAATTCTATAACGGTTACTTGCCTGTTGCAACAAAGTAGTTGGAGCATCAATGTTTGGGCTTGGGTTACTCGTCCAGTCTCCTCCATAAGGAACTGCCCCTGCATCAGCAGCAAGATTTTCATACCAGTTTACTGGTGGTGCGGGCGCTGCGGGATTTATATTTAAAACCATATTAACCGCAGCAGCAGTAGAACCAGTTGCTACCAAAATATCTAACTGCGATCTTTTGTATCCAAAACCTGTTCTGTTTAAAAGATGAATGGCTTCTCTTGTTCCAAAAGAACCTGCATAAGGTGTAAGACCTGAAGTTACGTTTCCCACCCTCAGATATTGGGTCTCAGATGCTTCCATTCCAATGTTGTTGTAGGAGGTAAGTTCATTATTGTAAACCCTTGGTCCAAGAGATTTCCGGGAGTATTTGTCAAAAAGAGGATCGTCAGAAACATCTTCTTTTTTAATCGTTAGAGTACGAAAAAAATCTCTTCTGCTTAATGCTGAACTGCCCATAAAAATAAATTTATTGTAAAGAGAAACGAGAAAATAAAAAAATTGGCTTTTGTTTTCATGTACGGATAGAAGCAAAAAACTAATTTGCATAAAAATACGAAAATGAAAACATTATTCTTTACTGCGATATCTGTTTTTTTGTACTGCATAGTTTTATCACAGACGCCACCGATTTTAGAGCCCGCATATAAGCGCATACAAACCATTCCTCCTTTTACCATAGTACTTGGCACAGATAGTTCTGTATTTACAAAACAGAATTTAAGAAAAAAGAAACCAGTGGTAATAATGGTTTTCAGCCCTGATTGCGATCATTGTATGCATGCTACTGAGGATTTAATAAAGAATATTAAATCATTTAAAAACGCTGAAATTATTCTGGCAAGTTCACTTTCTTTTGAAAGCGTACAAAAGTTTTATAGAGATTTGAATTTAGCAGCTTATTCGAATATACATGTAGGTTATGACAGTAAAAGGTTTTTGAATACCTTTTTTGAAGTGCGCAGTTTCCCCTCCATTTTTTTGTATGATAAAAAAGGCAACTTTAAGGAAGATTTTTCTGAACACCCAAATTTTAAATTAATTGCCTCATCACTTTAAAATAACTTGACTGTTACAGTTATTTGTTTTGAAAACTTTAAAAGAAATCCAGGAATTGAAGTTTTTCTAAAAAGATAATTCTTACTCACTCAATAAAATTATTTACAAAAAAATCAATATCCTACCTTTACGCAACAAAATTTCCACCCAAAAAAAAATAACCATGAAAGTAACTGTAGTAGGCGCTGGAGCCGTAGGCGCAACATGTGCAGATAATATTGCACGAAAAAAATTATGTGATGAGTTGGTAATCGTTGATATTAAAGAGGGTTTTGCGGAAGGGAAGGCAATGGACCTAATGCAGACTGCTCAATTGGAAGGTTTTGATACAAAAATAACAGGCAGCACAAATGATTATACGAAAACTGCAGGCAGTACAGTGGCAGTAATTACTTCCGGTATTCCCCGCAAACCTGGTATGACAAGAGAGGAACTGATAGGAATAAATGCAGGGATCGTAAAAACAGTTACCAAAAATATATTGCAGTATTCTCCGGATTGTATCATCATCGTTATAAGCAACCCGATGGATACAATGACTTACTTAGCACTTAAGCAAAGTGGTTTACCAAAAGAGAGAATTATAGGAATGGGTGGTATGCTTGACAGTGCTCGCTTCCGTTATTTTTTAAGTACTGCTATGAAGTGTAGTCCAAACGATTTGCAGGCAATAGTAGTAGGTGGACATGGCGATACAACCATGATTCCTCTTACACGTCTGGCAACCTATAGCGGCATTCCTGCTGCACATTTCTTAGAAACAGAAGCACTTAAGAAAGTAGCTGCAGATACAATGGTTGGCGGTGCTACACTTACAGGTTTGCTTGGTACAAGTGCATGGTATGCGCCCGGAGCAGCAGGTGCAGCATTAGTAGAATCAATTGTGCGTGACCAAAAGAAAATAATGCCTTGCTGTGTTTATCTTGACGGTGAATATGGCCAGAAAGATATCTGCATTGGCGTACCCGTTATCATTGGAAAAAATGGCTGGGAAAAAATTGTAGACTATAAATTGAATGAAGAAGAAATGGCAGCATTTGCTAAAAGTGCAGATGCTGTGAGAAGTATGAACAGTGTGTTAAGCACATTAGATATTTAAGCATCAATTTTAAATTATTATAAAAAAAATCGAATCATGAAAATGATTCGATTTTTTTTATGATAAGTACTTCCAACTATCAATTAATAAATTATCCACTTTCTAACTCACTCCATCAACCAACATCTCCTTATTTATTTTCATTACCAAGCCTTGTAATACTTTGCCTGGTCCACATTCTGTAAAATTTGTAGCGCCATCATTAATCATTGCCTGCACACATTGCGTCCATTTTACAGGCCCGGTAAGTTGTGCTATTAAGTTTTGTTTTATCTGAGATGGATCAGTTACAGCCCATGCAGTTACGTTCTGATAAACCGGACAATTAGGTTCGTTAAAAATTGTGTTGTTTATAGCAGTCTCTAATTCCGCCTTGGCCGACATCATTAACGGTGAATGAAACGCACCACCAACCGGTAATACCAAAGCCCGTTTTGCGCCTGCTTCCTTCATTCTCGCACATGCATATTCTATTCCTGAAAGGCTGCCACTTATGACTAACTGTCCGGGACAATTATAATTTGCAGCTACTACTATTTCGCCACTTTCGTTTGTAATATGCTGACAAATTTCTTCTACCTTAGCATCATCCAAACCCAATACGGCAGCCATTGTACTTGGATTTGCCTCACACGCTTTTTGCATGGCGTCGGCACGAATAGCCACAAGTCTCAATGCATCTCCAAAACCCAAAGTTCCATTTGCAACTAAAGCAGAAAATTCGCCGAGGGAATGCCCGGCAACCATATCCGGTTCAGCATTTTCAATATTTTTAAAAGCCGCCACGGAGTGTATAAAAATAGCAGGTTGTGTTATGTTAGTTTGTTTTAAATCATCATCTGTTCCGGAAAACATAATGTTGCTTACATCAAAACCAAGAATCTCATTTGCCTCTTCAAATAATGTTTTTGCAGTGGGATTATTATCATATAAGTTTTTACCCATGCCACTAAACTGGGCTCCTTGCCCCGGAAAAATAAATGCATGTTTCATAAATTCAATTAAATGTTTATAGTTGCTTAGAGTTACCGCTAACCTTTGAAGCCTGTGTTTATATCCAAAAATATATTTTAAATTTGGTGTATGAATATTTCTGATAAAATATTGGAATTAGATACTTACACTTATAAGGATTACAAAATGTGGGAAGGAGATTGGGAACTTATTAAAGGCCACCCACAGGCTATAAGTCCGTCTCCATCAAAAAATCACAATAAATATCCCGGTAAATTTTTTAGGCTTGCAGGTAATTTGCTCGAAAATTTAAGTGCTCAGTGTGAGTGTGAAATTTTCTATGAAATAGATTGGATCGTAGATGAAACTACAATCGTTCGCCCGGATGTAATGATTGTATGCGGTGATAACAGCGACGATTATCAAAAATATCCTCCGACACTTATTCTGGAAGCATCCTCACCTTCCACCCGCATGAAGGATAGAAATACAAAGTATAATTTGTATGAAATGTGTGGAGTGAAATATTACATTATTGCCGACCCTGAAAAAAAATCAATAGAAGTTTTTGAACTCGTAGACAACAAATATAAAAGCTCCCTTACGACAACTTTTATCCTTACACCGCACTGCGCTATAGAGCTCGATGTTTTTAATTTGTGGCAATAAAAAACCACCTAACAAAAGTTAAGTGGTTGTGTAAAAATCATTGTACTATTAATGCAACTTTCCAGTAATTAATTTCATAAACTCACTTCTTGTTTGATGTTGTTCAAACTCACCATGGAAAGCAGAAGTAGTTGTAACAGAATTTTGTTTCCCTACTCCACGCATCATCATACACAAGTGCGAAGCCTCTATAACCACAGCCACTCCCAAAGGATTGAGCGAATCTTTTAGCGCATCTAAAATTTGATGCGTAAGTCTTTCCTGCACCTGCAATCTGCGTGCATACACATCTACCACACGAGCTATTTTGCTCAACCCTGTTATGTATCCATTTGGAATATAGGCCACATGCGCTTTGCCATAAAATGGCAGCATGTGATGCTCACACATACTGTACAATTCAATGTCTTTTACAATTACCATCTCACTCACATCCTCATGGAATTTTGCGGAATCTAAAATAGCCCGAGCGTCTTGTGAATAGCCCTGCGTTAAAAACTGCATTGCTTTTGCCACTCTCTCAGGCGTTTTTAAAAGCCCTTCACGGTCCTTGTCCTCGCCCAATAATCCTATGCTATCTCTGTAATTTTTTACTAGTCCTTCTGTTACGTCTTGATCGTAACTCTCTACTTTTTTATACGCCATTTTAGTGTTTTATGTTTTGGGGCTTTGCGCCCCTGTTTTATTATTTAGCTGTTGTTCGGGCTATTCGCTGCAATCTTTTATTCGTTCCTTACATCCGCCGGAGGTGGATCGCTACTACCCCGCAGCCTTTCAGCCGTTAATCATTTTTGAATATTTACCTATTCGTATTTTCCATTCACGATTTACATTTCACAATTCACAACCTCACACCGGATATTCAACAAAATTTCTTTCCGTCTCATACAACCTAATTTGTATATCTAATTCAGATTTTATCTCTGGTCTCAATAAATTGTAAATAACTATTATTATATTTTCTGCTGTAGGGTTTAATTGTAGAAAAATTAAGGTTAGTATTCTTTTGT
>JANXTN010000003.1 GCA_025352435.1 Ferruginibacter sp.
CGACCAAAACAACTAATGGTCTTTTCTGTTAGCACTGTAACTTTATATGTTTATACATTTGCTTTTTTAAAATGAAAAAGGCATTTCTTCAATTACATCTTGCAGTTTTTCTTGCCGGTTTCACTGCGGTGCTGGGGAGGCTTATTCAATTAAATGAAGGTTTACTGGTTTGGTATCGTTTGTTAATAACGGTACTGGTACTTGCGGGAATGTTGGTTTATAAAAAAGAGTTCCAAAAAATTAGCATCAGAAATATTCTACGAATGGCTGCTGTAGGGGGCGTTATTGCTTTTCATTGGGTGACCTTCTATGGTAGCATTAAGTATGGCAATATTTCGGTAGCACTCGTTTGTTTATCGGCCGCAGGTTTTTTTTCGTCATTAATTGAACCTATGCTTTTCAAAAAAAAGATTGTGTATGTTGAAGTGCTACTTGGGCTTTTGGCTATTGTCGGCATATATATCATTTTTGATTTTCATCCACAATACAAATTAGGAATTGTCTATGGAATTTTAGCTGCATTGGGTGCAGCAATTTTTCCTATGCTTAATAAACAGCTTATAAAAGAATTTTCACCACGTACCCTCACTTTCTATGAACTGTTCGGAGGATTTTTAATACTTTCTATTTTACTTCCGATATACCTAAAATTTACAGCTTTAGGTAGTTTAATACCCAGCTTAGATGATTTTATATGGTTATTAATATTAGCAATAGTTTGTACGGTTTTGTGTTTCGATCTTCAACTGAAAGCACTGCGTAAAATATCTCCTTTCACAAGTAACCTAATGTATAATTTAGAACCTTTATACGGTATAATTCTCGCTTTTGTTTTTTTCGGAGAAGGAAAAGTTTTTCATAAAGAATTTTACATAGGTGTTTCTTTTATTATAATCGCGGTATTATTACAGATGATACGATTATTGAATCAGAGCAAAATAAAATCAACGGCTCAGGGATTGAAGCCATCCTCTCTGCAAAATCCATAAGAAGTTATGTATTTTCTGAAACCCGAGAAAATAAAGCTTAAAACTAAAATTATTTGCTTTACATCAATTTTTATAAATATTTTTCATTACTTTTGCCGTCCAAAATTTAAGGACAATGGCACGAGTATGTGAACTTACGGGTAAGAGACCAATTACGGGTAATAAGGTATCCCACTCCAATATTAAAACAAAGCGCAGGTTTTTACCAAACCTTCAAACCAAGCGTTATTTTCTTGCAGAAGAGGACAAATGGATTATTATGAAATTATCTTCAGAAGCTATCCGCACCATTAATAAGAACGGTCTATACGCAACCGTTAAGTCAATGCGTGCTGCAGGTTCTAAAATATAAACTTAACAACAAGTAATAAAGTTTGTTTAAAGTTTGTTTCAAAAACAAATTTTAACTTTCAAATTTTCAAATAAATACAATGGCAAAAAAAGGAAATAGAGTGCAGGTTATCATGGAATGCACAGAGCATAAAACAAGTGGTAAACCCGGTACAAGTCGCTATATTACCACTAAAAATAAAAAAAACACTACAGAGCGTTTGGAATTAAAGAAATTTAATCCGATTCTTAAAAAGGTGACTGTTCATAAAGAGATTAAATAAACAAAATTATTTGCCAGTGTTTGTTACATTGGCTTATTTTCACATCTACAAATTAATATATCATGGCAAAAGCAGCTAAAACGGCGATAAAAACCAAAGATCAGAAAGCAGCAGCAGATGCAAAAAACTGGACAAAAGTAATACGTACTATCCGTAGCGCAAAAACTGGTGCATACACTTTTAAAGAATCTATTGTACATAAAGATAAAATTCAAGAGCACTTAGCTCAATAAGGTTGATCTCTAATATATTTTTAAAGCTGTCTCTTTATATTGAGATGGCTTTTTTAATTACATATCGAACATCGTTGTTCCATTCCTACTTACGGGTTTGATATCAATGAATTAAAATAATGAGACTACTTTCATGGCAGTCAGAAAAAAATTTAAAAACTAATCATGGGTCTTTTTGATAAACTTTTTGGGAAGAAAAAAGAAGAACAGGAAGCGGTGGTAGCAGGGCTTGAAAAAACGAGAGAAGGTTTTTTTAGCAAAATAACAAAGGCTATTGCCGGGAAAACCACGGTAGATGAGGAGGTATTGGATAATTTAGAAGATGCATTGGTGAGCGCAGATGTGGGGATAGAGACTACTGTAAAAATTATTGATAATATTGAAAAAAGAGTTGCAAAGGATAAATACATCAACACCTCTGAACTTAACAGTATTTTAAAGCAGGAAATAGAAGCGTTGCTGGTTGCCTCGCCAAAAGAAAGTTCCTACGAAAATTATGAATTGCCCGAAGGACATAAGCCTCATATTATTTTGGTAGTTGGAGTAAACGGAGTTGGAAAAACAACCACCATAGGAAAACTTGCACATAATTTTTCTAAGGCAGGTAAATCAGTTTTATTAGGCGCAGCAGATACATTTAGGGCAGCGGCGGTTGAACAACTAACGATTTGGAGTGAACGCACAGGTGTGCCAATAGTTAAAAGAGAACAAGGAAGCGATCCTGCATCTGTTGCATATGATACTGTTGTAAGTGGTGTTTCGAAAAATTCTGATGTAATATTGATAGACACAGCAGGCAGGTTACACAACAAAGCACATTTAATGGATGAGCTAAGTAAAATAAAAAAAGTTATACAGAAAGTTATTCCCGATGCACCGCATGAAGTAATGTTAGTTTTAGATGGAAGTACGGGACAAAATGCATTGGAACAGGCAAAGCAATTTACTGCTGCTACGGAAGTAACTGCATTAAGCATTACAAAGCTTGATGGAACAGCCAAAGGTGGTGTTGTGATTGCGATTGCCGATCAATTTAAAATTCCGGTAAAGTTTATTGGTGTTGGAGAAAAAATGGAAGATCTATTGGTTTTCAATGGAGAGCAGTTTGTAAATGGTCTTTTTTCCGATTTAGCATAATCACAACATCGAATACCACATAAAAAAACGGCTGCTTCTATAATGAAGCAGCCGTTTATATTTCATAAAAAAAGTTATTTCAGGTGGTGAAATAATTCACTCTCAGGTTTTCTCACCTTAATATATTGAGCAGTAGCATCATCAGCTGATCTGTAACCAACCGGCATAATAACAACTGATTTCAAACCTTTTGCAGTAAGTCCAAGTATATCATCAAACTGAGCTGCATCAAATCCTTCCATGGGACAAGCATCCACTTTTTGCTCGGCAGCTGCTGCAAGTGCAGTTCCAAGTGCAATGTATGCTTGCTTGGCAGACCATATTTGTTGTTGTTCAGCAGCAAGTGCTCCTACAGTTCCTAAAATCATTCCTTTGTAGCCATCCAAAGCTTCTACAGGAATGCTACGGGTTGTAGCAACGAGATTAATAAATGCTTCAATATCTGCCGGAGTAATTTGTAGAGGTACAGCAAAAACCAAAACAGCAGAACTACTCCCCACCTGAGGTTGGCCATAAGCAGCAGCTTGTAACTTGGTTTTTATTTCGTCATTGCTCACCACAAAAACGGTAAAGGGTTGTAAGCCATAAGAAGTCGCAGCTAAATTTGTTGCTGCTAAGATAGTCTGTAATTTTTCAGACGAAACTGCTTCCCCACTCATATTTTTTGTGGCATAACGCCAGTTTAAATCTTGTATTAAACTCATAATATTTACTTTTAAAATGTAAATATACAGAACATTTGAATATTAATGTTTAAACATTGAAAAAAAATTCTTTAAAGAAAGGGCTGCTTTGTGCAACCCGTTTTTTAAGAATTATTATTTAATTAACTTTTACTACTTTGCCTGTACTAAGTCTTTTTCCAAAATTATCCATTAGATAAATCATGTACGTACCGCTTTGGAAACGACTCATATCTACATCCATTCTTCCATAAGTTCCTGAAATAATATAATCTTTAGAAAAAACCCTCAATCCTTTTTCGTCATAAACGTTCAACATAGTGTTTCTGTTTGAATTTGCTGAATTATTATATCTTACCTGCAAAATAGTTTTTACAGGATTGGGATACACAAATAACCTGTTGGCAATTAAGTTATCACTTTTAGAAGCAAGTGTATTTATAGTGTTTGAAGTACTTTGACAACCTGTAGTAATATCAGTTATAGTCACATCATAGGTCGCTTCATCATCAACAGCAATGGTTAACAAACTAAGCATATTCGGAATGATGACTCCATTACGTTTCCATGTATAGAGAACTTTCAGACCCTGAGGATTGACTGTTGTATAAATCGTCGTATTTGCAGTTGGGTTGGTATTGGATGCTGCAGGTATGGTTAAAAATATAGTAGGCTTAATGCTTAGCCTTAAAGAAACTGCACTAGAAATAACATTATTACATCCACTACTTGAAACTACTACTCTATAAATATTTTCGCTTAAAGTTATAGCAGCGTTATTTATAGAAAGTGTTGCATTTGTTTCTCCTACAATATTGGTAAAAGTTAATCCACCATCTGTACTCACTTGCCATTGATAAGTGGGAACATTTGTGCCGCTTATTGCTGTTACTGTAAATAAATAATTTTCTAATGCGCAGCCACTTTGAGACTGGGGCTGGCGTGTAATAATTGCCGGACTATTTACCGTTAACAATACTGCATTAGAAATAGCCGGAGTTGAAGGTGAGCAGGAACTAAAAACCTTAACTCTGTATAAATTATTATTCTGACCATTATTTGTTGCAAAAGAATAGGTAGCTGATGTAGCTCCATCAATATCCGTAAAACTAGTTCCGCCGTTGGTGCTTACCTGCCATTGATAAGTTGGATTTGCACCACTTGCCGCAACTGAAAAAACAGCAATGTTTGGTGCACAAACTGTAGTAGGTACAGGTTGTGTATTTATGACTGCAATAAGTACAGGAACTAAAAATGTAATACTTGTAGTCTTTACGATGGAACCGGCAGTGCCTGTAACATTAATTGAGTAAGTGCCCGGCGCAAGTGAATTTGTGTTGTTTAAAGTTGCCGTGGTTGCATTACCCGGAATTAAAGGATTAGGCACGAATGTCAAAGTAGTTCCTACAGGTGATCCTGATGACGTTAAAACTATCGGAGTAGAAAACCCACCTGTAAAGGTCGTAGCAATTGAAACAGATGCACTGCTAATCCCACAACCTAACGTGGTTGGTAAAGAAGGAATAAAATTAAACTCACTTAAAGGTAGTGTTACGGCGAAATCACTGTTAGATATATCAAAGAAAATATTCCCTACAGCCTCTATTTTTATACGGGCTGTGGTCGTTACTCCCACTGGAATTATCAATTCTTCTGCACCGTCATTAGGAGTTGCTACTGCCAAAACTGTTGGAAAAGTTAAACCACCATCCGTAGAGTAAGAAATTTTTACATTGGCACAACTAACAGGTGGCGATGTAGTATTATTTACATCCCATGTAACAGTTTGTAATGATCCGCCTGGATAGCTAACATTGGTGTTTGGAGAAGTTACCTGAAATGGTCCCGACGTATTGGTGACATTTACAACGACATCTGTAAATACGGTTTGTCCCACTTTTAAAGGAGTTATTGATCGGTAGGGAGAATTATCCCTAACCGTTAAACGAAAGTTTAATATTCTTGACACCGAGCTTAAAGCCTCTATTGTCGCAATTGGATCGCCTCCCGGTAATGGTCCTGTTGTAAAAGCACCCGCTAAAATAGTAGATAGACGTGGAAATAGTCTCGTAGGGCTTGTTGTAGGACTAAATGATAACCAGTTCGGTCCTGTTGTTTTTGTGGGGCTTGCTACACTTGCATTACCCGGTGTTGTAGAGTTGTCATTTTGCTCCCAACAATAAGTTAGTATATCGCCTGGGTTTGCATCGGTTGCAGAACCCGTTAGTGCAAAAGGTGTAGAAATAGGGATGTTATAATTCGGAAGAGCAGCTACCACCGGAGTTGCATTATTGGCAGAAATATTTGTAGTGACAGGGCATGTTTTAACTGCTAAATTATTTTGAATTTGTTCAATGGATGCCTCATGAAATATGTCAATAGAATGTGGTGCAACATCCTGGCTTGTAATACCTGCATAGGCCATTATAGTAATTCCTGAGCCTACTTCTTTCTGAACGCCGGTTCCTTCATCTGCAAATGAAAAGGTATGATTAGCTCCAAATTGATGCCCCATTTCATGAGCAACATAATCTATATCAAAATTATCGCCTTGAGGTATGCCATCAGCTGGAGATGTGATACCTGACCCCTTTCCATTTCCTGTAGGAACACCATTTGAATCTAACGGTGGGCTTACGCATACACAGCCTATACAACCTGCATTGCCGCCACCACCAGATGCGCCAAACATATGCCCAATATCATAATTGGCTTCTCCTATTATTGCCGTCAATGTTTTTTGTAGCTGTAAATTCCAGGAAGGTAACGTTGTGTAAGGATCAGTAGCTGGATCATAAAAAATTACATTAACAGTGCTTGCTATTAGATTTAAATGCAATGCTAAATCTCTTTCATATACTCCATTACAACGGGTTAATGTTGCATTAAATGCTGCCAGTACCAAGCCAACCTGTGAAGGGCTTGTCGCCCCAAAAAAATTTGCATATTCCCCATTGCAGGACTGTGCTAAACGCATTGTTTTCAATTCTCCTGCAGAACTTAAAAGACGATTGCTATTTTGTATTTGAATATTGAAATTGTTGATAGCTTCCTGCTCATCTGTGTTACAGGTCCATGCTAACTTTCCTTTATTTCTTGCAGATTTAAAAACAGCATACACTATATGGTCTTGAGAATATGATTCTATAAATTCATTTTCTTTTTCCGATCTAAAAATCATTGTCTGTACACCTTCAGGAGATATACTTAATTTGAGAGTTGCAGACTTGTCTGTAACTCCTTTACCTGAAAAAGCTCTTATCTGAGGAAACCTCGCCTGCAGTTCGGGTTCAAAATTAGAAGATTCTAAAACTTCAAATTCTTCTATATTTCCATCTGCATTCGGCAAGGAAACAATAGCTGTATTTTGATTTAAAGGATTTAAAATTGAAAATAATTTTTGCTTTAGTGGGAGAACATTTAAATCAAACAATTTAAAGTCTTTTGGAAAAGATTTTCTTTCTGAAGACTTAGCAATAACAATTTTAGTTGAAGTATTTTTATGTATTGACCAAACCTTATCTGTTTGTGCAAAACTGTTAGTTGTATTCCATACAAAAAGTAGAAAAAGGAATAAAAATTTATTCAACATGGTTTGGTTAATTGTTTGCAGGTAAGTTAAATAATTAAAAGGAAAAAATTCTGTTATCGTTTTAGGTGTATAAACGAGCAGTTTAAATATTTATTTTACAAATGGCATTAATAGAATTTACTAACAAAGGACTTTTTTGCCCACAAGGCAAATTTTATATTGATCCTTGGAAACCTGTAGAATTTGCTGTTATTAGTCACGGTCACAGCGACCATGCACGATGGGGAAGCAAGAAATATCTTTGTCATAACGACACCAAACCAATACTCCAATTGCGATTGGGTGAAAACGATTACCATTCCGTAGGATGGAATGAACCTGTTTTTATGAATGGGGTAAGCATTTCTCTTTTCCCCGCAGGGCATATAATAGGAAGTGCGCAAGTAAGAGTTGAATACAAAGGCGAAGTGTGGGTGTTTACGGGAGATTATAAAACAGAAGATGATGGCATTAGTACAGCTTATGAACCTGTGAAATGCCATAAGTTTATTACAGAATCAACATTTGGGTTACCAATTTATAAATGGAAACCACAGGATGAAATTTTTGATGAAATGAAAAACTGGATTGGAATAAATAAAGCAAATGGAAAAAGCAGTGTATTTATAGCGTACAGTTTAGGCAAAGCCCAAAGAATATTGAAACCGTTAGCAGAAACCGGTTTGCCCATTTTCGCACATGGTGCTGTATATAATGTACACACGACTTTGCAGGCTGCTGGTTGGGCATTGCCCGAAGTAAAAAGAATAACACCCGAAACAACAAAGGAAGAATTGAAGGAGTGTATAATCATTGCGCCCTCAAGCGCAGAAGGAAGCCCATGGATGAAACGATTTTCGCCATACGCAACAGGGATTTGCAGCGGATGGATGCAGGTACGGGGGAATGTCCGCAGAAAAAATGCAGATGCGGGTTTTGCTTTGAGTGATCATTGCGATTGGGAAGGATTAATCACTGCAGTAAAAGCTACAGGAGCAGAAAAAGTTTATGCTACGCATGGTTTCCAATCATCCTTTAGCAGGTATTTGAATGAGATTGGTATTGAAGCGGGTGAAGTAAAAACGGAATACGGAAATGAAGAGCAAACTGAATATGAGAATATGAATAGGGATGTGGTGAATGGCGAATTATCAAGTGTGAATTCAGAAATTTAAAATCTAAATACTCAATACTAATATCTAAATACTTTCCTTTTGAAGCGTTTTGCAGAACTTATAATGAAGCTGGCTACCACCACAAAAACTACTGCAAAGCTGGAGGCAATTCGTGCTTATTTTTCTGAAGCAAACAGCGAAGATAAAATTTGGGTGATTGCTTTGTTTACAGGGCGCAGGCCCAAAAGATCAATAAACAGTGCATTGCTGCGCAATAGTTGTATGGAGGCCGCAAACATAGACCCATGGCTCTTTGAGGAGTGCTATCATACAGTTGGAGATCTTGCAGAAACGATATCTCTGTTAATTCCGGAAAGTAATATTGACACGAAAGATATTGTTGAATATTCGCTTTCTCATTACATGAATCTGTTGCGAAATATTGGAAAAGAAGAGGATGAAGTAAAAGCTTTGTTTGTAATAGATGCATGGAAACAAATGAACCGCAGTGAAATTTTCGTTTTTAATAAATTAATGACCGGAGGATTTAGAATCGGTGTCTCTCAAAAGTTGATGGTAAATGCTATTGCAAAAACAACCGATATTTCTCCATCCATTATTGCACACAGAATTATGGGCGACTGGAACCCGGCAACTATTTCTTTTGATGAATTAATGAGCACCGAACACAGCGCTGCGGATGATAGCAAGCCATACCCTTTCTACCTGGCTTATGCAATAGAAAATGAAGTGAGCGAACTGGGCAATGAAAACGAATGGCAAGCAGAATGGAAATGGGATGGCATACGAGGGCAAATTATAAAACGCAATGATGAATTATTTGTCTGGAGCCGTGGGGAAGAATTGATGACGGATAAATTTCCAGAATATAAAATTTTACAGGAGTTGTTACCAAACGGGACAGCGATAGATGGAGAAATTATTAGTCTTGCGGCCCCACCTGATGAAGGAAATTTCGCACCTCTCCCCTTCTCTGCATTACAAACAAGGATTGGCAGAAAAAACATTACTGGCAAACAATTAAAAGAAGCGCCCGTTGGATTTATTGCTTACGATTTAGTTGAAGAAAGTGGGGAAGATATCAGGACAGTATCTATGGAGGAAAGAAGAAAAAAATTGGAAAAAATAATTAATAAAATTAATACTCCTTTTCTTCATTTGTCACCAGTAATTGCATTTGAAAAATGGGATGAGTTGATAGAAATAAGAAAGCAGAGCAGAGACAAAGGAAGTGAAGGGATCATGCTGAAAAGAAAAAATTCAGAATATAAAGACGGAAGAAAAAGAGGTGATTGGTGGAAGTGGAAAATTGATCCACTTACCATCGATGCCGTAATGATTTACGCACAAAAAGGAAGTGGCCGCAGAAGTAATTTATACACTGACTATACTTTTGCTGTACGAGACGGAGATAAGTTAGTAACATTTGCAAAAGCTTACAGCGGCCTTACTGACAAAGAATTTGCACAGGTAGATAACTTTGTAAAAAGAAATTCTATTGAAAAGTTTGGACCAGTAAGAACTGTAAAACCTGAACTTGTTTTTGAATTAGCTTTTGAAGGTATTGCGGAAAGTAAGCGGCATAAAAGCGGAGTGGCGTTACGTTTTCCGAGAATGAGCAGGTGGAGAAAAGATAAAAAAGTTGAGGATATAAATACCTTAGATGATTTAAAAACAATGTTGAAGGTTTTTAAGGAGCAGTACAGTTCCTCTATACAAAATGATGATATTTAATGCCAGAAAAAATAATAAAACTATCCACCTCACACGGTTTTAAAATTATAAAACAGTGGCTCGATAAGCAAGAAAGAAAACCATTTACATTTCAAAAAGAAACCTGGGAGAGTATCATAAACAACCAATCTGGACTTGTAAATGCACCCACAGGTTTCGGAAAAACATTCTCCGTTTTTTTGGGTGCTCTCATTCAATTTATAAATGATAATCCGAAAGACTTTTTGATTAAAAAAAATAACGGATTGCAATTATTATGGATCACCCCTTTGCGTGCATTGGCAAAGGACATTGAAAGAGCCATGTGTGAAGTAGTGGAAGAACTTGGGATGGCATGGAAAATAGGATCGAGAAATGGCGATACTTCAATGGCAGAGAGAGCTAAACAAAAAAGACAGTTGCCGGAAGTTTTAATAATTACTCCCGAAAGCCTCCATCTTTTTCTTACACAAAAAAGCTATGCAGACACATTTAAAAATTTAAAAATAATTGCTGTAGATGAATGGCATGAATTATTGGGAAGCAAACGTGGCGTACAGGTAGAGTTAGCCGTAGCGAGGATTGTTAGTTTGAAAAAAAGGGAATTAGGAATTAGGGATTTGGAATTAGGAACTAGCGAAGTATATACAAAAAAAATAAATCCTACAACTTTAAAGCACCTGCCAAGTCCAAATTCCAAATTACTGTCCCCCATTTCCGTCTGGGGAATAAGCGCAACCATTGGTAATTTGGAAGAGGCGAAAGATGTTTTAATGAGTTCATTAAAAACAGAAGGAATTATTATCAAAGCCAACGTCAATAAAAAATTCGAGATAGAATCTATCATTCCTGAAGAAATAGAAAAATATCCTTGGGCAGGGCATTTAGGAATAAAACTGGCAGATAGGATATTGCCGATTTTGGAAAATAATAAAACAACACTTGTATTTATAAACACTCGTGGCATGAGTGAAATGTGGTACCAAACATTGTTGACTGTTAGTCCGGAACTAGCCGGGGCAGTGGCTTTGCACCATGGAAGCATTGAGAGAGAATTAAGAACCTGGGTAGAAACTGCATTGCACCAAGGAATATTGAAAGCAGTGGTTTGTACATCAAGTTTAGATTTAGGCGTTGATTTTCGCCCGGTAGAAATGGTGATACAGGTGGGATCACCAAAAGGTGTTGCACGCTTTTTACAAAGGGCAGGAAGGAGCGGTCACCAACCGGATGCTGTAAGTAAAATTTATTTTTTACCAACACATTCCTTAGAATTAGTAGAAGCTGCAGCTTTAAAGGAAGCCATTGCCATTCAGTTTATCGAAAGCCGTTTACCCTTACTTATGTGTTTTGATGTGTTGATACAATTTCTTTGCACACTTGCTATCTCTGATGGCTTTTATGCAGATGAAATGTTTGAGGAAATAAAATCTACCTATTGTTTTAGTGAAATTAACAAAGAAGAATGGCTCCAGATTTTGCAGTTTATTACAGTTGGGGGAATTGCATTGCGGGAATATGACGATTTTAAAAAAGTAGAAATTATTGATGGGTTATACAAAATAAATAACCGAAGAATTGCCATGCGTCACCGCATGCACATAGGTACGATTGTAAGTGATGCCATGCTGAAAGTTAAATTTATGAGTGGTGGTTACATAGGCGTTATTGAAGAATATTTTATCTCAAAACTCAAAGCAGGCGATGTTTTTACGCTTGCAGGCAGAAACCTGGAGTTTGTGATGATAAAAGAAATGACTGTTCAGGTAAGAAAAAGTAATTCAAAAAAATCTATTGTACCCAGCTGGAATGGCGGAAGGTTACCGCTCAGTTCTCAGCTTGGTTTTATGCTGCGCAAAAAATTAAATGATGCTGCAAATACAGATCATTTTTCAAAAAAGGAAAAAGAATTATCTGCACTTGAACCGTTATTTAATTTGCAAAAAGAATTATCTGCCGTACCAAGAGAAAATGAATTGCTGGTAGAACATATTGAAACTAAAGATGGGTTTCATTTATTTGTTTATCCGTTTGAAGGAAGACTGGTGCATGAAGCCATGGCGGCGTTATTATCATATCGTATCACTAAAATAATTCCCATTACATTTTCATTTGCCATGAATGATTATGGCTTTGAGTTATTAAGCGATCAACCAATACCGTTGGATGACAGCAATGTGTACGAATTGTTTTCAGAAGAAAATTTATTTGAAGACATACAGCGAAGTGTAAATGCAGGCGAAATGGCAAGAAGAAAATTCCGTGACATTGCTGTAATTGGCGGGTTAATTTTCCAGGGAATACCCGGCGAATTTGTAAAGCAAAAACATCTACAATCTTCAGCAAGTTTATTGTTTAATGTATTGTCGGAATATGAGCCCAACAGCCTGTTGTTAAGACAGGCTTACAACGAAGTAATGCAGCAACAGATGGATGAGCTTCGTTTACGAAATATGCTTCAGCGTATTGCAAAAAGCAATATCAAAATTACTTATCCTTCTAAGCTTACCCCATTTTGTTTCCCCATTAAAGTTGACAGTATCAGAGAAACAGTTACATCTGAAAAACTGGAAGACCGTGTTTTGCGAATGCAAAAAATGTTATAAGTCCATTAATTATTTACCTCACAAAAATCCTTTGCAACTTTAATGATATGATCAATATCACTTTGCTCTAAAGCATTGTTTAAAAACCAGCTTTCAAATGCAGAAGGCGGTAAATAGATACCGTTATCTAAATTATAGTGAAAGTATTTTTTAAACAGTTCATTGTTACAAGCTGCAGCAGAAGCAAAATCCGTAACCGGCTTTTCTGAAAAATGGACACTGATCATACTTCCCAATCGGTTGATTTGTACAGAGAATTTTGCTGTTGAAAAAACTGTTTCCAAGCCCTTGTGCAAGGCTTCAGTTTTAGCATTCAACTCATCATAAAGTGATGGATTATTTTTCAGTTCTGACAGCAGAGTAAATCCTGCAATCATTGCCAAAGGATTTCCACTTAGGGTTCCTGCCTGGTAAACTTTTCCCAGCGGAGCAATGCATTCCATAATTTCTTTCTTGCCACCAAAAGCCCCTACAGGCAAGCCTGCACCAATAATTTTACCATAGGTTACCAAGTCTGCATCAATATTTAGAAGTTGCTGCGCTCCTCCTGCACCTAATCTAAAACCAGTCATTACTTCATCAAAAATCAACACTATTTTTTCTTCATCACAAATTTTTCTGATGGCTTCTAAAAACCCAGGTGCAGGTAAAATACATCCCATATTTCCAGCTACCGGTTCGATAATAATGGCTGCTATTTCTCCTTTATTTGCGGCAACTAATTTTTGAACTTCTTCAATGTTATTATATGGAGCTACCAGAGTATCCTTTGCAACAGCATCGCTTATGCCAGGTACATTTTGGATATTTAATGTTGCCATTCCACTCCCTGCTTTTACTAAAAAAGCATCTGCATGACCATGATAACAGCCATCAAATTTTATAAATTTATTTTTACCTGTGTAGCCACGAGCCAAACGAATAGCGCTCATGCAAGCCTCTGTACCACTGTTCACCATTCTAATTAAATCTACATTAGGCACCATCGATTTTATAAGCTGCGCCATCTTTATCTCAAGCTCAGTTGGTGCACCGTAGCTTGTACCTTTTGTAACCTGCTCTTGTATTGCAGCTGTAATTTTTGGATGCGCATGTCCTAAAATCATTGGTCCCCACGATGCGATACAATCAATATATTTATTGTCATCTTCATCAAACAAATAAGTTCCTGCTGCCTTCTTTATAAAAATTGGATTACCTCCTACACTTTTAAATGCCCGCACAGGTGAGTTTACACCGCCGGGAATATGTTGCTTTGCTTCTGCAAATAATGCTTCGCTGTTTAGATTCATTGTTTTAATATTTTATTGCAAAATTTTAATAATATCTTTTGCAAAGTAAGTTGCTATTAAATCTGCACCTGCCCTTTTGATAGAACTGATGGTTTCAAAAATAGCTTTCTCTTCATTCAACCAACCCTTTTCTGCAGCGGCTTTTATCATCGCATATTCACCGCTTACCTGATATGCAGCAACGGGTACATTTACCACATTTTTTACTTCTCTTATAATATCCAGATAACTTAAAGCAGGCTTTACCATAACTATATCTGCTCCTTCTTCCAAATCTAATAACGTTTCCTTGATGGCTTCTTTGCGGTTTGCAAAATCCATCTGGTAAGTTTTTTTATCACCAAAACCTGGTGCACTGTCAAGCGCATCTCTAAAAGGTCCATAAAAACAGGAAGCATATTTTGCACTGTAGCTGAGGATGCCGGTATTGATAAAATTATTTTGCTCCAATGCTTTTCTGATAGCACCTATTCTGCCATCCATCATATCGCTTGGTGCTACAATATCTGCACCTGCTTCCGCATGGCTTACACTCATAGCTGCCAATACTTCTACCGTAGGATCATTTACAATTTGATTATTCTCAACAATGCCGTCATGGCCAAATGTAGAGAAAGGATCCAACGCAATGTCGGTCATAACACACATTTCGGGTACCGCATTTTTAATTGCTTTGATGCTTCTTTGCATCAATCCATTAGAATTTAATGCCTCTATGCCCTTGTTATCTTTTAAATTATCATCACATTTTATAAATAATAAAACTGCCTTCAAACCCAATGACCACAAGTGTTTTACTTCTTCAATTGTATTATCTAAACTATACCGAAAATAGCCCGGCATGGAAGAAATTTCTTCCTTCACACTTGAACCTTCAACAATAAAAAGTGGCGCAATAAAATCGCTGGGAGTAATGATGGTTTCCGCTACCAGGCTTCTTATGGCAGGTGATTGTCTTAAAATTCTTCCTCGTTGTTGTAAATGCATTTTTGTTAATTGTCAATGGTAAATTGTTAATGGGCTAATTGTAGTGAGAACATGGTTTCTCAGCAAGAATTCACTTTAGCTGCCCATTCATTTTGTTCTTCGTCCGTTATTCCATCAACCCAATTTTTAGGGTTCAAAAAAACTTTCTGTATTTTTTCCTCTTCGCTGTTTTTTTCGGGTTGAAAATCATAATCGAATCTAACTGTTGGTGGCAGACTCATTAAAATACTTTCTGTACGGCCATTTGTATGCAGTCCGAATAGTGTTCCTCTGTCATGCACTAAGTTAAATTCTACATACCTGCCTCTTCTTATCTCCTGCCAGTATTTTTGCTCAGGTGTAAATGCTGTATTTTTTCTTTTTTCAACAATGGGTAAATAAGCATTTAGAAAGGCGTGCCCACTAGCTGATGCGAAGGTTACCCACTTCTCTGCTGTTTTTTCAATTGATGCTCTTTGGTAATCATAAAATATTCCACCTACTCCCCTACGCTCATTATTACGATGTGTGTTTACAAAATAATCATCACAGTGTTTTTTAAATGAAATGTAAAAACCAGCATCGAAGCCATCGCAAACATTCTTATAAGTGTGGTGAAAAAACTTTACATCCTCTTCAAATAAATAATAAGGTGTAAGATCTGTACCACCGCCAAACCAAGCATCAGCAATCGTTCCATCTACATTATATAATTCGAAATACCTGTAGTTAAAATGTACTGTTGGCACAAACGGATTTGCAGGATGAATAACACTTGATATTCCGCAAGCAAACCATGAATGGCCTTCAATCTTTAATTGCTTGCGCATGTTATCGGTCACCTCTCCGTATACAACAGATGTATTTACACCGCCTTTCTCAAATATATTTCCATCTGCAATTACTTTACTTATTCCCCCACCACCTTCTGCTCTCTTCCACTCGTCTGTTTTAAAAAAAGCTTTACCATCACATTTTTCTATCGCTTCACAAATAGCATTTTGCAAAGAATGAATTAGTGTTATAAAATTTTCTTTTGTTGACATATTATTTTTCACCGCTGAGAAAAGAGTTAAGAGAGTTTTCGCAGAGATCTGATTTTGTTTTTAACAACCACCGTCCGGGGTTACAACCGCCGACTCAGCAACTGAACTTCTAAATTATAAAAGGCCCATTCACAATTAACTATTCACCATTCACATCCTCCACTCCTTCACAGCATCTACAAATGCCCTTGCATGGTCCACCGGAATATTCGGCGTCATACCATGTCCGAGGTTTGCAATGTAGCGTTGAGCACCAAAAGCATTGATCATATTGTGTACATCCGCTCTAATTTCAGCAGTTGTCTGCAATAATTTTGCAGGGTCCAAGTTACCTTGAAGGGTTACGTTCTGACCAACTAATTCCCTTGCAAACTGCGGTTTTATACACCAATCTACACCCATTGCGGTTGTACCATTTTCAGCTAAATCTTTTAAGGCATACCAACTTCCCTTGGGATATAAAATTACCGGACAAAGCGGTTGCAACGCCTGTTGAATCTGCAACAAATAAGGCTGTGCCCATGCTTCAAAATCTGCGGGAGAAAGCAAACCACTCCAGCTATCAAAAACCTGTAGAACATCTGCACCTGCCGCTCTTTGTGCTTTTAAATATTGTATAGTTGTATCGGTTATCATTTGCAAAAGCTGCCTTGCTGCAAGTGGATGCCGGTAACAAAATTCCTTTGCTTTATCAAAAGTTTTGCTGCCCTTACCTTCTACCATATAACATAAAATAGTAAAGGGTGCACCGGCAAAACCTATCAGTGGAATTTTATTATCCAATGTTTTTTTTGTGAGTGTAATCGCATCCATCACATAGTGCAATCTTTCCGCAACATCCGGCACCATCACTCTTTGCAAATCTTCCCTTGTTCTGATTGGTGCAGGTAATAGTGGGCCTTGTCCCTCATTCATCTGTACTTCCAAACCCATTGCCTGAGGTATAACAAGTATATCACTGAATAAAATTGCTGCATCCACGCCAATAATATCAACAGGCTGTAGCGTGATCTCACAAACCAATTCAGGCGTTTGTACTCTTGTAAAAAAATCATATTTCCTTTTTAAACCCATGTACTCCGGCAAATACCTTCCAGCCTGCCTCATCATCCATACCGGCGGTCTTTCAACTTTGTTTCCTTGTAATGCCTGTAAAAACAAATCGTTTTTTATTCCTGAAATGTTGCTCGTTGTGGCCAATAATTCACTCATTATATGCTGGTTTATTCCTTAAAACTTTAATTCTTTATATTGAAATAGTTGAGCAATACATCTACCATATTTTGTTGAGATGGATAATTACTAACAATAATTTTATTTGATACTTTATATTCTTTCAAAGCATTTGCTGTAGTGTACCCAATGCAAAAACAAGCAATCGTTTTTGATAAAACATTTTCTTTAAAAAAACTTTGAATGGCGCTTGGGCTGAAAAACAAAATTGACTGAAAACTGTTTTCTATTTTTTTAACCTGCTCAATGTTTTTATAAAGAATCATTTCCTGCAGCAAAACCCCCGCTTCTTGTAACATTTCCGGAAGTTCCTCTCGTCTTTTATCTCCACAAAAAAATATAGCTTCTTTAAAAATCTGTTCTTTAATTATTTTTTTTGCTAAATCCGCTGCATTATCTGCTGTTATATTTGCAGCAAAGCCTTCATCAGCAAGTGCCTTTTGTGTTTCTCCACTCAAAGCGGCGAAAACAGCCTTTTTATTAATTTTTATTTTGTTCTCAGAAACCTGTTGTGCAAAACAACGAACCGCATTCTTACTTGTAAAAATATAATTAGACAACGGGCAGTTTAAAACTTTTACAAAATCAAGATTTTGAAGTTGTTCAATTTTAATGAAATCATGTTCTATTACATTAAAATCGTTGTCAACCAATTGCTGTTTAATGTAGGGCTTTAAAACTTTGGTAGATAAAATGGTGAAATTATTCTTCATGGCTTTCACTATTTTTTTGCAACCCTTCCACAATCTCTTTTCCACCTTTCCCCAAAATTTCTTCAGCAGCTAAAGCACCAATAATTTTATAATCTTCTATATTTCTCTCTATTTCTAGTTCAACTTTTTTCTCGCCATCCGGCGACAAAATATTCCCTTTAAAAATTATTTTTTCATTTTTAATAATGGCATAAGCACCAATTGGAGTACTGCAGCCGCCCATCAAAACTCGTAGGAAATCTTTTTCAACTTGGGTGCAAATTTGACTATGCTTATCATTTATCTCTTCGCAGTAGGAAATTGCATCTATATCATTTTCCCTGCAAACGATCGCAATAGCGCCTTGTGCGGGTGCAGGTAACATCCAATCAAGTTCAACAGTATGAAGGTGACCAAAACCAAGTCTTTCCAACCCTGCGGCTGCAAACACAGCTCCATGCCAAATGGATTCACTCACTTTTTTCAAGCGGGTATTTACATTTCCACGCAGGTTTTCAATGCTTGCATTTTTGAATCTATATAACAACTGTGCTTTGCGCCTGGCGCTGCTTGTAGCTATTTTAAATGAAAAGTTTTGTGTGGCATCCTGTTCGTTTTCCTGCAGTGTCCCTGAAAAACTCTTTTGCATTTGTTCAGTAGTTATCTGTACACTCGCCTTTTCTTTTTTCTGACTGAAAACACCGGCATTAAAAGACAACTCTTCTTTCGTAAAAACTCTTTCTCTGTTAATAACCAATACATCAAATGGATTTCCTCTTTTAAGCACTGCTCCTATCATTAATCCTTTTGCAAGTTTGGTCGGAATATCTTTATAAGAATGTACAGCAATATCAATCTGATCATTGAGCAGAGCTGTATCTAATGTTTTTGTAAAAATTCCTTGCACGCCCATTTCATACAAAGGAGTCGTGAGGTTTATGTCGCCTTCACTTTTAATCAAAACAAGTTCACTCTCTAAGCTTTTATATTGGAGTAATTGTTTAACCTGTTTTGATTGCCATTGCGCCAATGGACTGTCTCTCGTTCCTATTTTTATGGGGGACTTACTCACTTACTTTCTGACTAAAAAAATGATTGTATGCATCAATAAATTGGCAACCTTTTTCATTTTTATTTTTGAGGTTTACCGCAAGTCTGCTGATGGTTTTATTGATCGTATATTCATCCTGCGAAGAAATGAAATTGTATTCCAGGCTATCTGCCATTTCGCAAACGCCGGTAGTTTTGGATAATGCTAGCAGTTTATCTTTTACATCTTTCACCATTGGAGAATGACTATGGCTGTTCAACCAGGCAACAAATTCGATTTGTGTCTCCTCAATTATTTTTTGCGCAGCAGGTATTTCATTTGTGCGCTTTTTTATAGTTTCATTTAAAATAATGCTTATATCATCAACATTCACCATTTGCTGGTTAGGCAAATATTTAATGCAGTGGTGTACATTTGATGGTATTGAAAGATCAAGAAAAATGCGAGGTTTATTTTCTGTAATAAAATCAGGCATCACTGTAGGTTCGGCAGCTTGCGTACTTACTACCACAATATCTGCAGCATTAACAAGTTGAGACAAATTTTGGAAAAGCTCAAATTCAATTCCGTTTTCTTTTGCAAAATTAATAGCCTTTTCATCTGTTCTGTTACAAACAACTATGAAACTGTTTTTAAAATAATGCTTTAAATTTTTTCCTATTAGTTTACCGAATTTACCCAAACCTACAAGTGCAATTTTTTTGCCTGAAGTAGTCGTGTTCTTCTTCAACCACTCAATTGCTGCAAAAGAAACAGAAGTTGTTCCTGTGCTAAGCGAAGTATTTGTTTTAATCTTTTTAGATGCTTGTAAAGCAAAATTTATTGTTCTATCCATGATTGGACCAATTAAATTTTGTGTCTTACTATATGATACCGCTTGCTTTAATTGAGCAAGTATCTCATAATCCCCTAAAATCTGAGAATTTAAACCTGCAGCAACATCAAACAAATGCCTTAAAGCAGCTTTGTTTGTTTTGGAATAATATTTTTGTTTGAAAAGTTCCGGATCTATTTTTTTACACTCAATAAATAAATTGTGCAAAACAGATTCATCAGCTACGTAGGCATAAATTTCTGTACGGTTACAGGTATTTAAAATAAATAAACTTCTAATTCCCAGCGCCTTTGCAGTGTTTAAGATAAGTTCTTTCTCCGCATCGTTTATGTGAAACAAACTTCTGGTGGCAGCATCAGTTTTCAAATGACTAATACCACACAGGAAAAACCGTGATAAAATATATTCGGGATTTTGAAGCGGGAAAGAGTTCATAAATAGAATGTAAAGTTACCTTTGATAAAAGTTTAAACAGCATCTGTTTGTCAGCATTGTGTAATTATTTAAATGGATAAGAAACCTGCTATTTAATTTTTTCTAAAAAGATAAAATTTACTCAATTCGTAGCCCCGTATGCAGCACATAACAAACTACTTTTGCGTTGCAAAGTTTAAATAGCATTTATGATGGATATAAATTCAAAGAAGGTAATATTGATCATGAATTTAGGTAGCCCTGACAGTACATCTGTAAAGGATGTAAGGCGTTACTTGAACGAATTTTTGATGGATGAAAGAGTGATAGATATTCCAAAAATACCAAGAGCGTTATTGGTAAAAGGTATCATTGTTCCTTTTCGGGCACCAAGCAGTGCAAAAGCATACCGCTCTATTTGGACCAAAGAAGGTTCTCCGCTTATTACACTTACTTATCAATTACAGGCTGCATTGCAAGAAAGTACTGACTTTCCAATTGAGGTTTGTATGCGTTATGGTAACCCAGCTCCTGAAAGTACATTCACAAAGATTCAGGAAAAATATCCATCTGTAGAGGAAGTTGTTTTATTTCCGCTGTACCCACATTATGCAATGAGCAGTTACGAAACTGCTGTTGAGTACGCTAAAGAAATTTATGACAAAGGAAATTACCCTTTTCAATTTTCCGTTATAGATACGTTTTATACAAATGAGGCTTACATACATGCATTGTCGCAAAGTATTGCTCCGCATTTAGAAGAGAATTATGATCTGTTGCTTTTTAGCTATCACGGTATTCCCGAAAGACATGTGAAGAAAACAGACCCCTCAAGACAACATTGTTTGAAAATAGAAAACTGTTGCAACGTAAATAATGAGGCGCATAAATATTGCTACAGGCACCAGGTTTTTATGACATCTTCCTTAGTTGCTGCGGAGCTCCAACTAGATAAAAATAAATATGCGACTTCTTTTCAAAGTAGGTTGGGCAGAGATGAATGGTTAAAACCTTACACTGCAGCAAGGTTGAAAGAATTGCCAAAAGAAGGTGTAAAAAATATAGTGGTTGTTTGTCCGGCATTTGTAAGTGATTGCCTGGAAACTATTGAGGAAATGGGTGAAGAAGGAAGAGCGTTTTTTATGGAAGCGGGCGGCGAAAGTTTTAAATTAATTCCATGCTTAAATACTGCTCCGCTTTGGATAAAAGCGATGAATTCTTTAATTGCAGATCACATGCATAAAACAGAGATGAATGTACCTATATCTTAAAGCGCTTCACATTATTTTTATTGTAACATGGTTCGCCGGTCTGTTCTATATAGTGCGTCTTTTTATTTACAATGCAGAAGCAAATGAAAAATCTGAACCTGAGAGATCGATTTTAAAAAATCAGTTTTCAATCATGATAAAACGTTTGTGGTTGGGCATTACATGGCCTTCTGCAATCGTTACACTTATTCTCGGACCACTTTTAATCTATATAAACCCTGCCATTTTAGATACATGGCTTTGGGTAAAAATTGGTTTTGTGATTGGACTTTATTTATACCATTATTCTCTGCATATTTTATACAAACAGCAAGAGAATGACACGTTTAAATACGGATCTCAACAATTGAGATTGTGGAATGAAGTGGCTACTGTTTTTTTAATAAGCATCGTAATGCTTGTTGTGGTAAGACAAAGTCTGAGCGTAGTATGGAGTTTACTCGGCCTTACACTCTTTATAATTTTAATAATGAGCGCTATTAAAATTTACAAACTTGTAAGAATTAAATAAAAATAAAAACTCCTTAAAATTTTAAGGAGTTTTTTATGGATACATTTTATTAACCTGCTACATTAAAGTCTCTCAATACATCATTCAAACTTGTTTTTAAATCTGTGCTCGCTTTGCGTTTCCCGATTATAAGCGCACAAGGCACATTGTAATCTCCCGCAGGAAAACTCTTTGTATAACTACCAGGAATAACCACACTTCTTTCAGGCACCAAGCCTTTAGTTTCTATCGGTTCCGCTCCTGTTACATCTATGATTTTTGTTGATTGTGTAAGTACAACATTGGCACCTAAAACAGCTTCTTTTTGTACACGTACACCTTCTACAACTATGCAGCGACTGCCAATAAAACAACCATCTTCAATGATAACAGGGCTAGCTTGCAAAGGCTCCAACACACCTCCGATCCCTACGCCACCACTTAAGTGTACATTCTTTCCTATCTGTGCACAACTTCCCACAGTAGCCCAAGTATCTACCATTGTTCCTTCGTCTACATAAGCACCAATGTTTGTGTAAGAGGGCATCAATACCACATTTTTAGCAAGGTAAGCGCCATAACGTGCGACAGCATGAGGCACAGCACGCACACCTAAACTTTTGTAATCGCTTTTCAATTTCATTTTATCATAAAACTCAAAAGGAGGCAATACAAAAGTTTCCATTTGTTGAATTCCAAAGTACAAAAGAATAGCCTGTTTTACCCATTCATTTACCTGCCAGTTATCACCTACAGGTTCTGCAGTTCTTAATCTCCCCTTATCAACTTCCTCTATAACCTCTTTTATTGCTTGTATATATTTTTCGTCTTTTAATAACTCACGGTTATTCCAAACAGCTTCAATTAAGTTTTGCATATTAGTTTTTTTGCAAAAATAATGAAATGAAAGAGTGTACGCAATTAGTAAATGGATTTAAATACATTTCATGTTAAACTATATATTTGATGAAAATAAAAACAAACAAGTAAATAGTTTTTTAATAATGTCAGCTAGAAACATATTGATACGATTACCCAATTGGTTGGGCGATATGGTAATGGCGACATCTTTTGTACAGGCAGTAAAAAATTATTATCCGAATGCGGAAATTGATTTGATTGCAAAACAGGGTCTTGAATACCTGTTGGATTATTTCCCTCAGCACAACAAAAGAATTGTGTTTTCTAAAAATGAATTTGAAGGGTTGAAGGGTGCACGTACTTTTGGAAAAGGAATTAGAAAAGAAAGAAAATATGACCTTTTTTTCTGCCTGCCCGATTCACTTTCTGCCGCTACAATGGGTGCTGCAATTAATGCTAAAAAAAGTGTAGGCTTTAAAAAAAATGTACGGTTTCTTTTGCTTACAAATATTTATAAAAAACAAAAAAAACTTCACAGAGTAGAAGAATATATTGATCTCTTAGCTCAATTTGTAAAAGAGAAATTACCTGTGCCTGATGTTTACTTACAACCGAAAGAAAACATATGGTTAGATGCATTGGTGGTCAACATTAATTCTGAAGCGTCATCAAGGAGATTGCCGAAGGAAAAAGCCATCAGTATAATTAATACAATAAGAAAAAATCTCCACCACAAAGTCATACTTATTGGTAGTCCTTCCGAAGCTTTGTTTGTTACGGAAGTTTTTGATTTGCTTGATAGTAAAGACAATGTTATCAACCTTGCAGGTAAAACAACATTGCCTGAACTTGTAAATGTATTTACATCCTGCAAAGCAGTGTTGAGTACAGATAGTGGTCCGGCTCATTTAAGTAATGCGCTTAATAAAAACACATTAGCACTTTTTGGTGCAGGAAATGAATTCAACACAGCACCTTATAATAAAGACTTTTGTAGGGTAATAAGACTGGGCAAGTTAGCTTGTGAGCCTTGCGTAAATAATATCTGCGAGTTGTATGGTATACCGGAGTGTTTGTTACAGCTTGAAGAAAATAGAATCGTTGAAGAGTTACAGAAAATGTTATCGTAATGAAATATTGAGTGATTAACGGAACGACTTAAAATATTTTAAATCCAATACCCACCTGAATATTTTTATTTTTCCATTCGTCTGCATTGTTTACATTATTTTGATTGCTTAGGCCGGCAACATACCTGCCATAAATTTTAAATTTTGTAAGGTTAAGTTGCAACCCGGCAACTGCCGAAATGTTTCCTTTTCTAAAAGCAGTGTCACCATTTTTAAGTAAGCTTTCATTTTTATCTAATAACACTGAAAACTGTGGCCCCGCCTGTATTGTAAGAAAAGGTGCTGCTTTAATATTTAAGAGTATAGGAATATCCAGATAATTTAATTTTACTTTATCCACCTGTTTAAACCCATATACAGTACTGAACTGAGTGGCAGTATCTGCACTTACGCTGCTAAACAAAACCTCGGGTTGAATACCAAATTTTGAGGTAATGCCAATAGTTGCAAATGCGCCTGCCTGATAGCCAAATACAAATTTATCATCGAAAGGAACGCCCTGTATTTTTTGAAGATTAGCACCTGCTTTTATTCCGAAATGAAAACTCTGCGCAACCGTACATTTTGTAATGCATAAAAAACAAATTGCAAATGGGATTATTTTTTTCATACTCATTTTTTTGGAGGATTTCAATTAATATACCAATACTTCTAATTTATAGTTATTAAAATCTTGCAGGAATTTGCAAGGACAAAGGTAGTTAGGTAAAAGTTGAAAAAAGATAATATACTGAAGGGCTGGCGGATGGGCAGCACTTCCCCACAGTGAAGCGCAGCGTAACGAGGAGTAGTGCAGACAGCCGCTTCAAATGCTGAATAAAGTTGTTTAGCTCACAGCCCCAGAATAGAAAAATAGACACAAGATAAAAGACAAAAGACAGCGGCAAATTAACAGCATACAAACATTATAATTATATTTTATTTAGTTATCAAATATTTTAACCTTACTTTTGCGGCGATTTAGAATTTCTGAGAATTACATGACATGCTCAGCTGCTGTTGAAAGCAGGTAACAAAACACAGGTTACCTAACCGGACAAAAAAGAATTTTCTCCCCACACAACGGCCCGAAGCATACTATGTGATCATCAAAAATATTTTTTTGACCATCTAGTATTGTGAAGTGGCTTAAGTAAGACTTCCATAAAATTGCCCAAGGGCATGAACGGCACAGCCAGCTATAATACTACACGGTCTTCATTTTAAACAAATAATTACCATGAATGCATTTGAAGCATTAGGCCTAAACGAAAACCTCGTACAGGCAGTCGCAGATTTAGGGTTTACAGAACCCACCCCCATTCAAACACAGGCTATTCCTGTATTGATTGCAGGTACAAAAGATTTTGTAGGCCTTGCACAAACAGGAACCGGTAAAACCGCCGCTTTTGGTTTACCGTTGTTACATCTTATAAAAGCAGAAGATAAATTTCCGCAGGCGTTGATTGTTTGTCCTACACGTGAATTGTGTTTGCAGATAACAAATGACCTTACAGATTTTAGAAAACACAGTAAAGGATTGAATGTAGAAGCGGTGTATGGCGGTGCCTCTATCGTAATGCAAATTCGCAATTTAAAAAGAGGCGTGCAGGTGGTAGTAGCCACACCGGGCCGCTTAATTGACCTTATTGAAAGAAAAGCTATTGACTTACAAAAAGTAAAATACGTAGTGCTGGATGAGGCAGATGAAATGTTGAATATGGGTTTTAGAGAAGACATTGATTTTGTATTGAAGAACACTGTTAACAGAGAAAGTATCTGGTTATTTTCTGCAACGATGCCTACGCAGGTACGTGCTATTGCAAAAAACTTTATGACCAATCCTGAAGAAATTACGGTAGGTAAAAAGAACAGCGGTAACGTAAATATTGATCACCAGTTTTTTGTAGCGCCTGCAAACAGCCGTTACGAATCTTTGAAGCGATTGATAGATTTTAACCCTGATATGTACGGCATTATTTTTACAAGAACCAAAGCTGATGCACAGGATATATCTGAGCGTTTATCAAAAGCAGGTTACGAAATTGAGGCTCTTCATGGTGACCTTACGCAACAACAAAGAGACAGGGTTATGGGACGTTTTCGTACCAAAGCCTTACAACTTTTAATAGCTACAGATGTGGCTGCACGTGGTATTGACGTGGATGGTATAACCCATGTAATCAACTACGAGTTACCAGATGATATGGAAGTTTATACTCACCGTGCAGGTCGTACAGGTCGTGCTGGTAAAACAGGTATCTGTCTTACCATTTGCCATACAAGAGAAACTTTTAAGATTAGAAGTTTAGAGAAAATGGTGAACACGCAGTTTCATAAAATGGATATACCAAGTGGTAAAGATGTGTGTAGAAAACAGTTCTTTCACTTTATGGATAAACTGATCACAACAGATATTTCTCACGGTGATTATGAAACGTATTTACCGGACCTTATGGCAAAATTTGCAGACGTAACCAAAGAAGAAGTTTTGCAAAGAGTAGCGGCTTTAGAGTTTGACCATTTCCTAAAATACTATGAAAATGCAGAAGACTTAAATGCTAAAGATGCAGGCAGAAGAGTGATAAATAATGATAGAGCTATTGTACGTGATGACAGCAGCAGAAAAGAACGCAGCACATTTAACAGAAGAGACAATGGTTATACAAGATTGTTTTTAAACCTTGGTACCAAAGATGGTTTTTAC
>JANXTN010000054.1 GCA_025352435.1 Ferruginibacter sp.
AGGCAAAAGATTTTTACACCAAATCTGTGTTGTAAATCCCTGTAACAAAAAGTAAAGAATCGCCGGGCAAAAAGAAGCCCGCAAACAAACCTGTTTCTGCAAATATTACAAATACGATAAACCACAAGCCGCCGTTTTCAATATACCATTGCGGCTGCAATAATTGTGTCCATTGAAAATTAAGCATAACAAAATCTATCATGAATGTGTTTTTGAATATCGTTATTGGGGAATGTCCCTGATCTTTTTTTAAATGAAGGGGGAATTTTCTTTTAGAAAGTAAAATAAGGCTTCTTTCATTACATAAAATTCTCCAATATTGAATATTAAATTTAATCAATTACTGGCTCTTTCAATTCTCCTTCCATCCTACTTACAACCGCCGTAGCAATACTGTTACCTACCACATTTGTTGCGCTTCTTCCCATATCCAATAATGGATCAATACCTAGCAATAATGCAAGTCCGGCTTCGGGAATATTAAATGTGGCAAGAGTTCCGGCAATAACAACAAGAGATGCACGAGGCACGCCTGCAATACCTTTGCTCGTAAGCATCAATATAAGTAACATACTTATCTGTGTTGTAATATCTAAATGTATTCCATAACTCTGGGCAATAAATAAAGATGCAAAAGTCATGTACATCATACTACCATCAAGGTTGAAAGAATAACCGAGTGGCAATACAAAGCTTACAATTCTGTCTTTACACCCAAACCTTTCCAGCTCCAACATTGTTTTTGGAAAAGCTGCTTCACTACTTGAAGTACTGAAAGCAATTAATGCGGGCTCTTTTATTCTCTTCATTAAATTGAAGACTCTTTTCCCAATAAAAGCAGCACCCGCCATTATTAGAACAATCCATAAAAGAGCAAGTCCAAAATAAAATTCGCCAATAAAGATCGAATATGTTTTTAAAATACCCAATCCCTGCTTTGCAATAATAGCAGACATAGCACCAAAGACTGCAAAGGGGGCAAAATTCATTACATACCCTGTAACTTTTAAAATAATATGCGCCATTGCATCCAATGCTCTTACCACCGGTGCAGCAATATCACCCAATGCAGCGGCGGCAACACCAAAGAATAGTGCAAATACCACTATCTGCAATATTTCATTTTTCGCCATTGCATCTATTACACTTGTGGGAAAAACATGGTAGAAAAATTCTTTTACGCTAAGTGCAGTTTTATCCACTCCAGATGTGACATTTACATCAGGTAATGAGAGATGCATAGCTATACCAGGTTTAAAAAGATTAACTAATATAAGTCCTAAAACCAAACTCATTAATGATGCGCTTATAAACCATAACAATGTCTTTCCTCCAATTCTGCCCACCGCTTTTATATCTCCCAACTTAGCCACACCAACTACCAATGTTGTAAATACCAATGGAGCTACAATCATTTTTATGAGCCGTAAAAATACATCTGCAAGAATAGTAAACCAGTCCAGTTTTTTATCCCTCGCTTTTGTAATATCTGATTTTTGTAATGATAAGAGTAAAGATTGCTTTGCAAGATTCTTATACTGAGGATTAGCGGTGTCAACCATAGCAGCCATCCTACCGTTAATATTTTTTAATGAGTCGTTTAATAGCAGAATGCTTCTGAATGCACCCTCACCCGTTGAATCAACTGTAATATTTTTTTCAGTATTTTTCTTTACCGCTTCAATTTCTTTTTTTTGCGCCGCTAATTTTTGATAAGCCGATGTATCTCCTGCTGTTTCAAAAACTTTCATTCTGCTGATTACACTTTTTTGTTGCAGCTCCGCATTAGCAATTCCTTGGTTTTCGTTTCCTACATAATAGGTATTTAATAAAAAGCCTGCTATAATTCCGAGTATCAATGCAATACCAATATACAATGTTAGTTTACTGCGTTTTACTTCCTTTATCTCCATACATACTAGTTATATTTCGCAATATAGTATTTAATAATTGTTGTAAAAAAGTGCGTATCAAAATTATAAAGACAGATAGTTTGTAAAGATTTATTGCTTAATTTTCAAATTCATTTTTAACAAAACTTAAAAACCATATGAGTTTATTTGTAAAAAAGCCGATGAGTGTGCTATTGGCCGAAGCAGCCGATACGGAAAAAGGATTGAAAAAAACTTTGAGTGCGGGTGCGCTTGTGGCTTTGGGTATTGGTGCCATCATTGGTGCTGGACTTTTTGTTCGAACAGCAGCAGCAGCGGCACAAAGCGCAGGACCCTCCGTAACAATCGGATTTATTGTAGCGGCCATTGGCTGTGCCTTGGCAGGATTATGTTATGCTGAACTTTCTTCTTCTATTCCAATTTCAGGTTCTGCGTATACCTATACTTATGCGACTATGGGTGAACTGATGGCGTGGATCATTGGATGGGATTTGGTTTTGGAATATGCTGTAGGTGCAGCAACGGTGGGCATTGCATGGAGCGAGTATTTAAATAATTTGCTGGTCAATGTTCTTCACATGAAAGCCATTGCTTACGAGTGGTGCCATTCTCCTTTTCAACATTCTTTACCGGATGCTGCAGGTATAATTCATCATGGAATTTTAAATATTCCGGCATTTGGTATTGTTTCCTTGCTTAGTTTATTACTTATAAAAGGTACGCAAGAGTCAGCTTTTGTAAACGGTATTATTGTTATTGCAAAGGTTGCTATCGTAGTATTGATTATTATTTTCGGTTGGGGCTTTATAAATCCTGCGAACCATGTACCATATATTCCTGAGCCTTCTACCTACACAGATCATGCTGGTGTTACGCATGCTTTCGGTGGAATTATGGGAATACTTGGAGCAGCGGGTACAGTGTTTTTTGCATTCATTGGTTTTGATGCTGTGAGTACTGCAGCTCAGGAAACAAAAAATCCTAAAATTGCAATGCCAATTGGTATTTTAGGTTCATTAGCAGTGTGTACGGTTCTTTATATATTATTTGCACATGTACTTACAGGGTTGGGAGATGTGAATTTCTTCCGCACAGAAGGTGGTGAAGCATCTGTAGTTGCCGCAATAAATAAGTTCATGCCCGGCTATGGTTGGTTAGGTAAATTGGTAACAGTAGCAATTCTTGCAGGTTTTTCATCAGTAATATTAGTAATGCTTTTAGGTCAAAGCCGTGTGTTTTACAGTATGAGTAAAGATGGCATGTTGCCAAAAGTATTTAGTGATGTACACCCTAAATATAAAACTCCTTACAAGGCGAATTTGTTTATCCTTGTAATAGTAGGATTATTTGCGGCATTGGTACCAGGGGATATTGTGGGAGATATGACAAGTATAGGAACATTGTTTGCATTTATGCTTGTATGTATTGCGGTAATCATTCTTCGCAAAACAGATCCTGATTTGCCTCGTCAATTTAAGACACCATTTGTACCGATAGTACCAATACTTGGTATTGTAGTTTGTGCCGCTATGATCTATGGATTAGGTTGGACAAACTGGTTGAGACTTATCGTTTGGTTGGTTATTGGGTTTGTTATTTATTTTGGTTACAGCAGGTACCACAGTAAACTCGACAACGGAACAATTAAAAAAGATTAAATCTAATATACCCCGATTTGTTCGGGGTATTTTTTTATACAAATTATACAAAAATTAAAAAAAATGACAGCAGCAAAAGGCTATGCAGCCCAAACCCCGACAACTGATCTTTCGCCTTGGAATTTTGAGAGGAGAGAATTGCGAGCAAACGATATACAAATAAAAATTGCTTATTGTGGTGTGTGCCATTCTGATCTGCACCAAATAAAAAATGATTGGTTTCCTGGTATTTTTCCGATGGTACCGGGACACGAAATTGTGGGTACAATAATAAAAGTCGGCAACGCAGTAACCAAATTTAAAACCGGCGAACTCGCAGGTATAGGTTGCATGGTAGACTCGTGCAGAGAATGCGAGAATTGCAAAGATGGTATTGAGCAATATTGTGAAAACGGAAATGTAGGTACATACAATTCTATGGGAAAAGATGGTGTGCCCACTTATGGTGGTTATTCAGATAACATAATTGTTCACGAAGATTTTGCTTTGCATATTTCTGACAAACTATCTCTAGCTGCCGTTGCACCTTTATTATGTGCAGGTATTACAACCTATTCTCCTTTGCGCCACTGGAAAGTTGGTAAAGGACATAAACTTGCGGTGCTTGGTCTTGGCGGCTTAGGACATATGGCAGTAAAATTCGGTGTTGCCTTTGGTGCGGAAGTAACAGTGCTAAGCACCTCTGCAGATAAAGAAGCTGCAGCGAAAGCTTTAGGTTCGCATCATTTTATTGTAACAAGAGATGCTGCACAAGTTACGTCTGTAAAAAATACTTTCGACTTTATTTTAGATACGGTTTCTGCAGAACATGATATGGGAATGTATCTTGCAATGCTTAAAACAAACGGCACACATATTTGTGTAGGTGCACCATCTGAACCACATAGAATTTCTGCATTCAGTTTGATCGGAGGCAGAAAAAGTGTAGCAGGTTCAGGGATTGGCGGCATTGCTGAAACTCAGGAAATGCTTGACT
>JANXTN010000076.1 GCA_025352435.1 Ferruginibacter sp.
TTCAATTTGCCATAAAAGACGGAAATGTTTTTGTAATTGAAGCCAACCCAAGAGCTAGTCGTACCACGCCGTTTATTGCAAAAGCATATAATATTCCATACCTTAACATTGCTACAAAAGTTATGCTTGGGGTGGCAAAATTGAAGGACTTTACATTTGAAAAAAAGATGACTGGGTTCGCTATAAAGGAACCAGTATTCAGTTTTAATAAGTTCCCCGGAGTTAACAAAGAGCTTGGTCCCGAAATGAAAAGTACAGGTGAAGCAATTCGTTTTATTAAAGACTTAAGAGATCCCTATTTTAGGCAATTGTATAAAGAAAGGAGTATGCATTTAAGTAAGTAAGTGTAAATACAAACTATTGACTTACTGCTATTTAAAAATTTAAGATTCTGCTAGAATAATAACTACAAAATACTCATAAAACTTATTCTCTCCTCAAGGCAATAATTTATTTAATTAGGAGTTAATTAAATGAAATGTTATTTTTTGGAAATACTATTTTCCTTTCAATGACCAATTTTTAATCTAATTAAATCCAAAAAAAATGAAAACAATTTTTCTCACCCTCCATTTTTTTGCATTATCGGTTTTAATTGTTTCCTGTACCAAAACTGATACTGATATTCAGAGTATAGTAAACAAGCCGGCAGTTACGGTAAAATCAAACGGTGAAAGCGGTGGTGGTATTGTAAGTAGAACTGCAGATATTCCTCCTACTTCAATCTGCACACCAACAGTAGTTACTCTCTTTGCGGGTCAAACTATCAATGCAGGAACAGTAACGGTTTCCAACGACGCAAATTTTATTTATGTAACCTATAACACTGCAAATGGGTATGTACTTACTCAAACGCATTTGTATGTTGGTGATTGTGCGCTTATTCCTGTAAACAAGCCGGGGAATCCTATCCCTGGACAATTTCCATACAGTACTACGCACAATAACTTATCATCCTATACTTACCAAATTCCCATAACGGCCCTGCCAATGGGTACTTGCGGATGTATTGCAGCACATGCTGTAGTTGTTAAGCTAGATGCTGCAGGTACCGTGGTAGATCAGCAAACTGGGTGGGGTAATGGAACAGTTATTAATCCTGATGGACAGTGGGGCATGAAGTTTAGCTATTGCAGCTGTACACAGTAAGAATATTATAAATTAAAATAAATTACCCGAAGATTAAAAAAGCAATGCTCCGCTATTGGAACATTGCTTTTTTGCTTTAGTTAAGGTAAAAAAGGGTTTTGCTATAAATCAGCCTACGTTTGCATTCACACAACTTATGTCAAACGAGAAAAATAGATATTTCATCATAAATAAACCGTACAATATGGTTTCGCAGTTTATAAGCAGCCATAATGTAAAATTGCTGGGTGATATGGATTTTGAATTTCCTGAGGGAACCCATGCTATTGGCAGATTGGATAGTCCTTCGGAAGGATTGCTTATTCTTACCACCGATAAAACTGTTACCAGAAAATTATTTTTAGCTGCTAAAGCGCATACACGATCGTACCTCATAATGGTTCAGCATGAGATGACTGACGAATGTCTGCAACAATTACAAAACGGTGTATCCATTCCAATAAATGCTACTGACTTTTATTTAGCGAAACCGTACTCAGTAAAAATCATCAATGATCCTACTTCGTTTTATAAATATGCAACCGATCCTAGAGAAATTTATCCTCATACATGGTTACTCATAACACTTACTGAAGGCAAATTTAGACAGGTACGTAAAATGGTAATGGCAGTAAAGCACCGATGCCTTCGGCTTATAAGGTTAAACATCAGCAATATTTTTTTAAATGATCTTGAGCCCGGCAAAGTGAAAGAGTTAAATGAAGAAGTTTTTTATCAATTACTAGAAGAGGGTAAAAATATTCCTTTCCATTAGAAATATTCAAATGCTCTATGTACATTCCAGCTCCAAAATATTTTCATGGTCGGAAAGTATAAAATGCCTCTTTGGAAAAAAGCTCCGTTTGTACGGCTATTATTGCCATTTATATTAGGGATAATTGCTCAGTATTATTTTATAGTTCCTGTAGACAATATTTTGTCCTTCACAACATCCGCAATTATTGTCTTCATAATTTTTTCCATTATTCCTTTAGCTTATCGTTTTTCATTTCAATGGCTGCAAGGATTGATCCTGTATTCTGTAATATTTTTTGCCGGAATGTTGATAGTGCACCAAAAAGATGTACGAAATGACGATTTATGGTTTGGAAATTTTTTAAACGATAGTAGTTGTCTTATTGTGAAAATTAATGAACCGCCCGTAGAAAAAGAAAAATCTTTTAAAGCTGAAGGTGCAGTAGAAACTATATTTAATGATGGTGTACGTAAAAAAGTAGGCGGTAAAATACTTATATATTTTGCTAAAGAAGATTCAATGTTACTCCCCAAATATGGAGATAAAATATTGATAAATGGAAGTCTTCAGTTAATTAAGAACGCAGGCAACCCCGGCGGGTTTAATTATAGCAAATACATGGCCTTTCAGCAAACTTTTCATCAGGTGTATTTAAAACAAAACAAATTTGTATTGTTAGATACACATCAAGAGAATGTTTTGTATTCCTTTATTTATAAAGCAAGACATTATGTAATAGATATTTTACAACAATTTGTAAAGGGTAGTAAAAAAGTAACCGGAATTGCTGAGGCATTGCTTATTGGTTACAAAGAAGATTTAGATAAAGATGTGGTGCAGGCATATAGCAACACAGGAGTCGTACATATTATTGCTATATCGGGTATGCATCTGGGATTAATTTATGCAGTGCTCGTTTGGCTGTTTCTTAGACTGCCTATTATAAACAGAAACGCAACAATTCGGGTGATAATAATCCTATCATGTTTATGGTTGTTTAGTTTAATTACGGGTGGTTCTGCATCTGTATTAAGAAGTGCCGTTATGTTTACCTGTATTTTAATTGGTAAAGAATTTTTTAAGCAAGCATCAATATATAATTCTCTTGCTACATCAGCATTTATATTGCTTTGTTACAATCCTTTCCTGTTATGGGATGTAGGTTTTCAGTTAAGTTATTGTGCAGTTGTAGGAATTGTTTGGCTGCAAAAGCCCATTCAAAATTTATTTTATTCGAGGCATAAAGTTTTGCAATACCTGTGGCAGATGTGTGCTGTAACTATTTCAGCACAAATTCTTACACTGCCTATTTGCATTTATTATTTTCATCAGATACCTGTGCTTTTTCTTTTTACCAATTTGGTATGTGTTCCATTATCTACCGCCATTCTTTTTGCTGAAATACTTTTAATTATCGTTTCTGTCCTGCCTTTGATCGCAAGTGTTGTCGGGAAATTTATATATGTCCTTACTTGGTTTATGAATTTCATTATTGATAAATGCAACGATCTTCCATTCTCACTAATTGATAAAATTTACGCAACACCCATTACGACTGCACTTTTGTATGTTTTCGTATTTACCATCGTTGCAGGATTTTTGCGTTGTAATAAAAAGTTCATCAAATTTTCTTTGTTTGTTTTACTCGTCTTTATAGTCATATGGTCCTATGGCAAGTACGATCTTATTCAACAAAAAAAGATTATCATTTACAATGTAAGCAGACATACAGCCATTGATTTTGTCGCCGGCAATAAATATTTCTTTGTTGGTGATAATGCATTTAGAAAGGAAGGAGCTTTGCAAAATTTCAACCTGAAGCCTGCAAGAGTTTCTATGCAAATGAATGAAAGCAGTGATACCTTACTCTCCCTTAAAAAAACCAAATATGTATTGCAATTTTACAATAAAAGTGTAATGATTATTGATACGGCTTTGGTTTTTGTTCCTCTTCAGAAAAAACTTGAAGTAGATGTTTTATTGATTACAAAAAATGCAAATGTTGATATTGCAGGTATCATATCAGCTGTAAGTCCACACTGTATTGTGTTTGACGCTTCTAACAGTTTGTGGAAAATTGCGGAATGGAAAAAACAGTGTTCCTTATTACATTTGCTCAACTATACTACTGCAGAACAGGGTGCATTTATTTTAGATGTTAAATAAGTTTGTCAACCAAAATACTCTATAGTTTCACCTCACTTTTTATTATTAATAATGAAGGTGAATCGTAAAATTTATTTCAGATGAAAAAAATACAATCAGCACTAATTTCTGTTTTTTACAAGGATGGATTGGAAGAAATTGTCAAAATCCTTGAAAATCTTAATGTAACTATTTACAGCACCGGCGGTACACAAGAATTTATTGAAAAACTTGGAGTGAAATGTATACCCGTTGAATCTGTAACCTCATACCCTGCAATTTTAGGCGGCCGGGTCAAAACGCTTCACCCAAGTATTTTTGGTGGAATTTTAGCGAAAAGAAATGATGAAGTTCACATGGCTGAAATGAAAGAACACGATATACCGGAAATAGATTTGGTGGTTGTAGATCTGTATCCTTTTGAAGAAACAGTTGCAAATACCACTGATGAAAAACTTATCATTGAAAAGATTGATATAGGTGGACCAAGTATGATAAGAGCCGCAGCAAAAAACCACCGGGATGTAGTTGTAGTAGCTGCAAAAAAAGATTATGCTTTGCTCGAAAATTTATTACAGACCCAACATGGAGAATTTTCCCTTGAGCAACGTAGAGCCTTTGCAATAAAAGCTTTTGATGTATGTACACACTATGATAATGCAATTTCATCTTATTTTAATAGACTAAATATTACAACCGCATTTAATAAACAAAAACACGGGTTACGATACGGTGAAAACCCACACCAGCCCGCTTCTTTTCACGGTGATTTACAAGAAATTTTTAATCAGTTGCATGGTAAAGAATTATCTTACAATAATCTGGTAGATGTAGATGCGGCATTGCAACTCATAAAAGATTTTGAAATAACTTCTTTTAAGCAGGGACCAAAAGTCCCCTCTCTTGGAGGGGATTTAGGGGAGGCCTTGTTTTGCATTATCAAACATACCAATGTTTGTGGAGCTGCCATAAGAGATACTGCAGAAAAAGCCTGGGCTGCAGCGCTGGCCGGTGATCCTGAAAGTGCTTTTGGCGGCGTACTTATTTGCAACGCAGAAATTGATGAAGCGACTGCGAATGCTATTAATGAAATATTTTTTGAAGTATTAATCGCACCTTCGTTTAACTCCTCAGCATTAAACATTCTTCGACAAAAGAAAAACAGAATTTTGTTAGAGTTAAAAAATCAACCTAAAAATACGGTACAAACAAAATCTCTTTTAAACGGTGTAATTGTGCAGCAGGTAGATGAAGGGAATTTTACAGAGTGGACAGAAGTTGGAGGGCGTGAGACAACCGCCATTGAAAAAGAATCTTTGCAACTTGCTAATATTATTTGCAAACATTTAAAAAGCAATGCCATTGCTCTTGTAAAAAATAACCAGTTAATAGGTAAGGGTTGTGGGCAGACAAGTCGTATTGATGCCCTACGAAGTGCAATTGACAAAGCAAAACAATTTGGTGCAGAGACAACAGGGGCGGCACTTGCAAGCGACGCATTTTTTCCTTTTGATGATTGTGTACGCATTGCCCACACTGCTGGTATAGATGTATTTATACAACCCGGAGGTTCAGTAAGAGATAAGGACAGTATTGAATATTGTAAAATAAATAACCTTGCAATGGTAATGACAGGGATGAGACATTTTAAACACTAATTATTGCTTTTGTTACATTCTACCAAAACTAAAGGATACATGGCGCTCATTGTAACCAGCCTCATTTGGGGTATTACCTGGGTAGTAAGTAAAATGGGTGTTAAAGAACTTCCACCTTTACAAATGGCCTACATACGGCAATTTATAGCAGGATCTTTGTTTGTAGGCTGTCTTACTTTAATTAAAAAATTACCGCTGCCTACCGCGAAACAATTTCGCTGGCTGTTTGTTATGGCCATCATTATGTTTGTAGGTGCAAATGGATTAAGCACGTGGGGAGTGCAATACATACCTGCAGGATTGGGTTCATTAATTGGTGCGCTCTATCCATTATCAGTAGTTGTGTTGGAAAAAGTTTTTTTTAAAAGTAAGCCACTCACTGCCGTTACAATAGTTGGTTTATTATTAGGTATTTCAGGTATAGCTATTGTTTCATACGAAAATGCTTTTCACCAAAATGGACCACACTTTTTATTGGGAGTATTGCTTTCTACAGCCGCCATGCTCTCTTGGAGCATAGGTACTATTTTTATGGCAAGAAATAAAGTAGAAATAAACCCTTACTATGGTGTCGGCTGGCAAATGCTGATAAGTAGTGCCATACTTTTTGTTGTCATGCACATTACTCAACCTGTAATTCCTTTTTTTCAAATTTCAGCGAAGGCATGGTATGTTATAAGCTTCCTTGTCGTATTTGGTTCATTGTTTACCTTTATTGCTTTTATATATTCAATGAAAGTGTTACCAACTGCGGTGGCTTCGTTGTATGCTTATATAAATCCTTTTGTAGCAATGGTTGCAGCGTACATTCTTTTAAATGAAAAATTAAGTGTAAATATTCTGTGGGGTTCTATTGTAACAATAGCAGGTGTATTCCTTGTAAATTATTCCAATAAAAAAGCGAATAAAATTATTGCGGAAGCTGAGATATAAATTTGACGTATAAATCTTTCCATCCTTCAAACTCCTTACCGGCGCCTAAAAAATTATTATGCAGAATAGTTGTAAGTGGCGTATTGTCTTTTTTACATACATTATAAAAATGCATCAGTTCTTTCGATGATTCTTCAACAGATAATTTTTGTTCATAAAAGCAATTGGCATCCATAAAACAAAAAGGATATATGCGCAAGGTTGTTATTTTTTCTTCTGATAAATTATACCAATAAAAAGATGATCCCGTTGAAGCTCTAAAGCCATTGATACTCCCGTAACCCATACTGTAGTCATTCGTAATACCTGTTTGGATTAATTTTTTATAAGTGTCCGGTAAGGAGAATTTAATATAATGTTGTCGGGAAGAATGAATTTGCATACTGGAAATACTTTGAAGCGTTTCCCTTTCTTCGATCAACAACTCATCGTTATTATAGCTTTGCCATGAAGGATGCAGACCAATACTGTACTGGCCTGCATGGGATTTTATAAGCTCTTGCATGGCTTTATTATCTGGCAAAATATTTTTATCATACAAACTATTCTTCTTTGCTACAAGAAAAAAGTAAATGGGATTAAACTTATATTCTTTATGCAGGTTGTCCATTAGTTCGTAACTATCGTAAGGATCTTTACTCCCTTTTAATAAAACCGCTACACGTTCCAAAGTAGGAAATTTTAAAAACCCACCTACATTTCTTAGCAGCCCTTTCTCTTTGTAAGACCAGGCAATATCAATATCGTAAGTTGGTAAAAAAGAAAAGGCCTTTGCATTAAATCTTAATTTCGGGAACAGTGTAATCAGCTTTTCTTTAAAACCTTCAATCCAAATATTTACGACAGGAAGGTGTAAAAAGTCTTCTCTGTACGCAATAGAATTCTCATGCGCATAGCGATCATAAATATCTTTTGTATGAGGCAGATATTCTTCGTATCGGCTGATTAAATAAAACACTGCAGCAAAAAAATCGAAGTCAGCAGGATCAGGAGATGTTACAAAAAATCTACAATTTTCTCTTTTGCCATAAACTTTAATATCCTGCTCTTTTACACCAGTTTCAAAAAGAAGCAAATGTGGTTTTATTTGATAAACATCAGTAACATCTATATAACTGTAGTTGATCTTTTCACCGCTATAATTTCTAAAGTTTTCTTCGTCTGTAGTCAGGCAATAACTTGTACCAAGTATCTCTTCAAAAATAAATTTGCAGCTGTACTGCAGGCGGGTGGTAGATTTGGTGGTGAAAATTAAAAGCATCAGAATAAATTTTTAATCCCTATGCTGCTCCTTCCACATTTGGTTAAATGTTTTTTTGCTAAAATTCAAATCTCCTCTGTGTTTCGTCCATCCTTTAAAAATACTATTTATAAACGTATTCTTTAGTGGACCATTGCCCATATTCATCATCCTTCTATGCAGGCTTGCATGTTTCCATAATTTCCATGCTCCTTTTTCACCAAAACTGGTTAATCCTTCTTCAGCTGCTTCTCGCCTATTATCCAATAAGAGCTCATGTAAATTTATTTTCACGGCACAGACTTCTGTACAGTTGCCGCACAAAGAGGATGCATGGCTCAGGTGTTTAAAGTCATCCATGCCTTGCAGGTTAGGCGTAATGATACTACCTATTGGGCCACTGTAAGTAGTGCCATAACTAAACCCGCCAATGTTTTTATAAACCGGGCAGGCATTCAAACATGCACCACATCTAATGCAATACAAACTTTCTCTTTGCTTTGGGTTTGCAAGAATATTTGTGCGACCATTGTCTAACAGTATCACATACATCTCTTCAGGTCCATCAGTTTCATTGGCTTGTCTTGGTCCTGCAATAATGCTGTTGTAAACGGTGATTTTTTGCCC
>JANXTN010000099.1 GCA_025352435.1 Ferruginibacter sp.
TTAACGCAATATCTAGCATGGCCTGGACATTGCTGCGAAATAGAACAACTCCGCAAATAATATTTATACCTTGCTCACTAAACATAAAATATGCAGGCATTAAAAAGCAACATTATAAAAGCATCTGACATTGCAGTATTAGTCCATGGCGGCGTTGGCCGGATTCATAACGAACCGCTATCCCCTCAAATGGACATACAATACAGAGAAGCAATTACACATGCTTTAAACGAAGGCCTCAAAGTGATAACCGCCGGCGGCAAAAGTATTGATGCGGTGGAAGCAAGTATTAGAATATTGGAAGACTGTCCATTATTTAACGCCGGTAAAGGAGCAGTGTATGCAAATAATGAAATGATTGAATTAGATGCAGCCATCATGGATGGAAAAACGCTGAAAGCAGGCGCTGTAGCAGGGGTGCGGACAATAAAAAATCCCATTTCGGCGGCACGCAAAGTAATAGACAATTCACCGCATGTAATGCTTGTAGGTAAAGGTGCAGATGACTTCGCAAAACATAATTCGCTTGAAATTGTTGACCAGTCTTATTTTAGAGTAGAAGAAAGATGGCAGCAGATTTTGAAATTAAAACAAGACGATAACACTAACCCGGCACTCCAAGATCCTCCAACAAAAATGGGTACAGTAGGTTGCGTTGCAATAGATGATGGCGGCGGTTTGGCAGCGGGCACATCAACCGGCGGTATGCTCAATAAAAAGTTCGGCAGAGTGGGCGATACGCCTGTTATAGGCGCAGGTACTTATGCAAATAATTTATGCGCAGTTTCATGTACGGGCCATGGGGAGTATTTTATCCGCCATGCCGTAGCCCATGATATTTGTGCCATGATAGAATATAAATCAATAACGGTAAGTGCAGCCGTGCAGGAAATGATAGCCGATAAACTTACAAGCGCAGGCGGCACAGGCGGCCTCATAGCAATGGATAGCAAAGCAAACATTGCTGTTGATTATAACACAGAAGGAATGTTTTATGGTTACATAAAAAGAGACGGAACTATCACTGTAAATGTGTGTAATATGATAATTGAATAAGCTGCATTGCTCAGCAACTTCTTCCAAAGGGGACTTTGCGTTTTTAATAATGTAAGACCATTGAACGCAACATTTGGTAAGGGTTGAGATGTTGCTGTGAAGTAGGGCTTGGGGGCTGTGAAGTTTGGAAGCTTTGAGGAGCATTTGTTCGCTGCCCGCCTACAATCTTTGCCTCAAAGGCAGGCAAAGGATTTCCGGCTAAGCAGCGCAGCCCTTCATCAATAAATCTTTTTTCAACTTTTTATTATGGAGAAGATGCAAAGAAAATGTTGGTTGATAATACCCATAAGTTTCAGTCGAGACAAAGTCTCTCTTTTATTTAAAATTCCTTAGAGACGCTTCGCTTAACTCTAAGGATAGTGGGAAATTGAGAACTTTTATTCTTAATCACCAATTCTTAATTTCTTGAATTGTTAGCTTAAGTCTGCCCAATTTAATAAACACCAGGTTAGCGAAATTTCTTCATTTCGTCAATAAATTCTGTAATTGTCACAGTGGTTGTCTTACCAAAATTTTTCACTTCATGCAAGTCTTTATCTCCGGTAAGTAAATAATCTGCTTTACCGTCTTTTGCAAGTGCAAGTAAAAAGTTGTCCTTAGGATCTCTGCAAATTGTAATAACACTTTCAACTTCTACAAGATCAATAAACGGTTCAAATACAGAAAGCATTTCCTCTAAAGCGTTTGTTTCGAAATATTTTCGAAGCTTTGGTTTTGTAATAGTTTGCTGAATTTCTGCTATAAGTTCTTTGCTAAAAAGAAGTCGAACATCTCCGGAATACAATAATGCGTCAAGAAGATTTATTTTGTTTGATATAATAAAGCTGATCCAAAGGTTAGTATCAACAATAACTTTAAGCGGCTTATTTTTTGGCATACCGCTTTGCTCTTACATCTTCAACAATTTTGGTTATTTCCGCCAAAGCGGGTGCTGTATCAGATTTGCGCCTCATTTTTTTAAGGTATGATTCAAGAGAAGATACAGGTTCATTACTCACCTTTATGAGTTTTAGGTCTTGCATACCTTTTATGAGTTGCAAAGCTTTAGGATTAAGTATTTCAATTTTCAATGCTTCCATTCCCAAATTTAAGAATTTTTGTCATCATGCAGGAAAATCAAATTACGTCTTCTTTATTCGTAATTCGTCTTTCAATATTCGTCATTCTTTCTGGGGATGGATGGAGGAACTCGCCGCCGTTGTTGGTGTGCAGAGGAGGATGAAGCTAAGCGCACCAACAACTCATGGAGTGACTTAGCCATAATTTCCTTTACTCGTCTAAATAATTTAAAAGCATTTTAAAATCGTCTA
>JANXTN010000295.1 GCA_025352435.1 Ferruginibacter sp.
TGGAGAAACAACTTTTTATAAATTTGCAAAAAGGCAAGTATGGAAATCAACGAAGTTTTAAGATCTGAAATTTCAAATATTGTTGAAAATCAGCTAACAGCTAACAAGCCTGTTGAGACAAAGAAAACATACAATAGATTATTAAGCTTAGGGCATAGCAATTTTGAAGCAAAACAACTTATTGGACAATGCATAATTCTTGAATTATTCGATGTGATTAAACATCAAAAAACATTCAATGAAAGCCGGTATATTCAAAACCTAAAACAATTGCCAAAAGAACCATCTGAATAGTGAAAACAATTTCTCTAGACTTAGTTGTGTTACCCATGGGAATAACAAATGAAGCGCATTCTATACGACTTCTATCTCCGAGATGCGAACTCTAGCGCAGAAATGTTGATTGAAGTTGGGCGCTGGCTTTCTGCCGCAGCTCGGCACAAGTCGTGCGGCAAATTATAATGTTTCAAAATAAAAAAAATTAGCATCAACCGCACAGATACCCTACCGCACTTTAGCCATGCTGCAATATCTGCGCTAGTTTGCCAAGCGTTGGTAGCATCAAGATTCTAGTGGGCATCTCATACTTATACCCGGCATAAAATATCAACTCATTTTAATAAAGGCAGCATTATTGATATATTGAAAATAGTAATGGCTTTGTACCTCACTTTTTAAAATCATTTTTTATGCAGATGCACTTTGAACGACGTGGCCAGGGTAAGCCACTCTTGTTAATTCACGGAATTGGCGGCAGTTGGAAATCGTGGAATTCAATTATTGACGGCCTGGCCAGTCACAGAGACGTGATCGCATTAGACTTACCGGGTCATGGAGAAACACCTGCATTGTCCGGTGAAGTTTCCATTAAAACACTTGCAGATGCTGTAACGCTATTTTTACAGGAAAATAATCTTACCGGAATTGATGCAGTTGGTAGCTCGATGGGCGCAAGGCTTGTGCTGGAACTTGTGCGCAGGGGAAATGTGCTTGGTGCAGTAGTATCTTTAGACCCGGGCGGTTTTTGGAAGGGATGGGAAATACCTTTTTTCTATAATACTATTGCAGCATCTATACGTCTTGTGCGTTTATTGCAACCCGTTATGCCCGGCATTAGTAAAAGTGCTATTGGTAGGTCTTTGTTGCTTTTGCAATTTTCAAAACAACCTTCTAAGCTTTCCCCTCAATTGGTTTTGGATGAAATGCGATCCTATGCCGCTTCCCCCTCATTTAATGAACTGTTACGGAACCTTGCGTATGGTGAGCCACAACTTGGATTGCCATCTGGGTCTTTGGTTAAACCCTTGGTAATTGGTTGGGGTCGCAATGATAGGGTATGCTTTCCAAAGCAAGCATCAAGAGCAATAAAATTATTTCCAGATGCAACATTACATTGGTTTGAAAACTGTGGTCATTTCCCACATTGGGATGCACCACAACCTACAATTGATCTTATTCTTAAAACAACTGATTAACCTCTGCACTGATGATTTGAAGGTTTTCTAGCTAGGCTTTCTGCCGCATACCGGCACACGTCGTCCGGCAATTAAGATTAGGACTTAAGCCAAGCACAGTTACCTATTCGCACATTGCCGTGTGGCATATCCGCACAATGCGAAATGAATGTACAAACTTATATAAAACCTTGTATCAAATTTTCTAAGAGTACCAATAATTGGTAACTTTGGTAAAATTGTCAGTATGAGTAAGAATACATCTATATCATTGGGTAATCATTTTGAAGAGTTTGTTGAAAAACGAATATCCGCAGGCAGATTTAAAAATGCAAGTGAAGTGCTCAGAGCAGGCTTGCGTTTGTTAGAAGAAGAAGAAATAAAGGTTGTATCGCTTAAGAAAGCAATAGATGATGGTATCAACAGTGGAATAGCTACAGATTTTAATTCAAAGCATCATCTTGCCACATTAAAAGCAAACAAGGAGAAGAATGACTAATTATATTCTCTCAAAAAAAGCTGTTGAAGATTTATCTGAAATTTGGGAATATACCTTTGAAGTGTGGTCAGAAAAACAGGCGGATAAATATTATTTCCAACTTCTTAGTTTTTGTGAAGAATTAGCTGCTGATCCAAACCTAGGCAAAATTTATGCTGAAGTTGATAAAAACATTTTTGGTGTTAGAGCAGGACATCATATAATTTTTTATTCAAAACTTAAAAAGAAACAAATCTTAATTGTTCGATTTCTACATAACAGAATGGATTTGAAAAGCAGAATTCAGGAATAGTTAGTTTTGTTTAGATTTTTCCCATAGCCATATACAAAATATGAACTCGCTTCAATAAAAGTTCTGAAAATGCCAAATGCCCAATTAGCGCAGTTTATTTTCCAGAATTCCAAAAGATATTTGTG
>JANXTN010000182.1 GCA_025352435.1 Ferruginibacter sp.
TCATCATTTTACCGCCCATAGCCCATTTAGGATTGTCTTCCCCAAAGCCACTGTTTATTGGATGCATCATGGTACCTGAGCCATCTGCTTTTATAATACCTGCGTGGGAACCCCCAAAGCCAAAGAACTCATCGTCTGCAATGATATATTTTCCATCGGGGCTCCAATTGAAATCCAAGTCACCATCGGAATAACTATAGTTTTGTCCTTTAGGGATGAGCGTACGTGTTTGCTTGCTCGCGATATTGTACACCTTTAATAGATTTCTGTTTTCCAGGTACGCTACTTCTTTGCCATCCGGAGAATATTTTGGTAAAAACTCTTCTGCATTTGTTGCTATCAAAGGCTCTTCTTTTAAAACGGTAGCCGCATAAAAATAGGGCTCTTCTTTGCGTACAATGGATGATGTGTAGATATCCCAATTGTCGTTTCTTTCTGCTGCATAAATAAGGCTCTTGCCATCCGGTGCCCACTCTACCATGCGCTCTTGTTGCGGAGTATTGGTAATGCGTTTTGTTTGTGTGCCATCTACACTTGTTACAAACACTTCGCCACGGGTAATGAATGCTATCTCTTTGCCGTTTGGCGATAGGGCGAAGCTGCCCACATTGCCATTTACCGTTACATTTTTTTCGGCATTCTGGCGGCCATCATTTACAATTTGAACAGGTACTTTTTTGGGCGTGCCCTCATCGTTCATTGTATAAATATCTCCATCGTTTGTAAAGCACAACGTATTGTTTTTGCTGATGCTTAAATGACGAACAGGGTTTGTTTTAAAGGTAGATAACTGGCGCTCTGTTGCTGAGCCTAACATTTTTTTATAGAGATTCTGATTGCCGTTTTTTTCACTGAGGTAGTACACTGCATCATCGTTGCTGCTGTAAACAGGCTCTCTATCCTCGCCTGCAAAATCGCTAATTTTTTTGTAGGTACCGGTCTTTACATTCATCGTCCACACATCTCTTGTTACAGAAGAAGTATGGTGTTTGCGCCAAGGATCTTCATAGCCTTTTCTGTCTTCAAAAACAATTTCTGTTCCTTTGCTGTTGTAATGTGCTCTTTCCATGCCTGCACCTGAAAGCAACACAGGCTTACCGCCTGTAACAGGCACGGTGTATAGGTTTTGGAACAACCTGGGGCTGTAAAAGCGCACGTTGGTAGCCTGCACATTTCTTGCACTGCCTAATATTATTTGTTTATCATCTGGTGAAAAATCGTACGGGAAATCCGGTGCACTGTTATAAGTGATGCGTGTAGGTATGCCGCCGGTTGATGGCATTACAAACACATCAAAATTACCATTGCGGTCGCTGGCAAATGCAATTGATTTTCCATCGTGGCTCCACACGGGCATCATATCCTGTGCCTCATGTATGGTAAGCGGCATGGCGGTTCCACCTGCTGTGGGCACTATATAAATATCTCCTTTGTAACCGAAGGCAATGCTTTTGCCATCAGGCGAAATAGCAGGATACCGTAACCATGTAGCATTGGTTTGTGCAGTGCCACAAACGGCTGCACATAATAGAAATGTAAGAAGGTAAATTCTCATAATGTTAGTGTAAGGTGGTTTATAAAATGGAATACAATTTACGGGAAAAGGAGGAAAGTAGGAAGAAGCTAGTGGCGAGTGGCTAGTGGGGGAGCGGTTACGGGTTGGGAGTTACGGGTTAGGGGTTGATGGTTACGGGTTATGAGTTTGGGGTCGTAGGGGGGAGGAGTTAGGGGTGGCTAGTTACGAGTTGTGTGTTATTAGTGAAGATTAGGGTAGTTAATAATACGGTAGGTCGTTAGCATTGGCGTGGTGTGTGTTCCGTAATCAGTGGTCTGCCTTCCATGGTCCATTGTCTGTTGTCCGTCGTCCTTCAGACCGTACAACAAAAAATGCTGAATAGGTAAGAACTCTCCTTTGTAAACGAGCTTATAACCATTAGCCTCAAACTCTTTGTTGAGTTGGGTTACGGTGGTTTTGTGTAACTCTTTTATGGGCACTGAAGGATCTTCGCCACGGTATTCAATCAGCAATATCTTACCTGTCGGTTTTAAGGCTTTTTTAAGCGCCTGCAACATTTCCTGTGGGTACTCTAACTCGTGGTATACATCTACCATAATGGCCAGGTCGACACTGTTATTAGGCAGGTTAGGAGATTTGATGCTGCTCTTTATGACTTCAACCACGGTGTCTTTTAACTGTACTTTTCTTACTCTCAGCTGGGCTATCATTTCATCCTGTATATCTACCGCATACACTTTGCCTTTAGGCACTTTTTTTGCAAGACGAAAACTGTAATAGCCTGTGCCTGCGCCGATATCAGCAATAACCGCATTGAGCGGCACATCTATTGCTGCAATTGCTGCATTGGTATTTTCTTCTCTATTTCTTGTATATCTTTCAAGCCAGTCGCTGCCCATGGCACCCATAACAAATGCTATTTCTCTGCCTTTGTAAAATTTGCCGATACCGTCTGAGGAGCCATTGGCATAGGTGTAAACAGAATCTTTTGAATTTACTTTTATAAGATTTTTTTGCTGAGACTTACAACAGGTAAATAGTATACAAAAAGTAAGTAAAGAAAAAAATGTTTTCATTAAATTAAAATGATTTGCATGAAATGTAATTACTTTTAAAATTCGCCAATATGCCATAGCACACCTGAAGGATCATGTACAAAACATTCTTTACCCCAGGTCTCTTTTCTAATTGGAATTAACCTAACTGATTTGTATTTGACTGGAAGGTTAAGCGTCAGTAATTCCTCCCAATAACTTTCTATATTTTCTACTTCCAAAAAGAGCATTGTATTATCAATCCAATCTTTAACATACGCATCCTGCAAATAAAAGCAACAACTATGTTTTGTAAAGACTGACATGTTGTGAGATAAAATATTTTCTTGAAAACCAAAGTCGTGGTAGAAGCTTTGCGATTCTATAAAATTTTTTGCTCCAATGAATGGTCTTATTGAAATAGCATTTGTAATCATGACTTTATATTTACGTTTACTTCAAAAAATATCAAATCAACTGTTCCAGTCTTTGTTTAGCCAAGTAAAGCGCATTGTCAATACAGGCATCTATTGTTTCTCTTTTTATGTAACTGCTTACAAACCCACTCCAGAATGCATCTCCGGCGCCAGTTACATCAATTACATTTGTTGGCAAAACCGGTTTATACTTCCACTCATTACTCTCTATACGGTACCAAACGCCTTTCTCGCCGCAGGTAAGGCAGGTAGCCGTTGTATTAAATTTCTCAAGAATTTCTTTTGCATTTTCAATATTATTCTCTGCACCCCAAAAACGATCTACATCATCCATACTCATTTTCAACAATGGCTTCGTTTCAATTATTTTTTCAAATATTTCCTGCGCATTGTTATCATGTCCCCAAATTTTTAGCGCATAATTCCAGTCTACTGAAATTGTTTTACCTGCATTGTTTGCAAAGACAAGCGCATTTAAAATATTTGTCTGTGCCGGTTGCTTGCTTAACGCAAAGGCCGTAGTATGGATCACTTCACACTCTTTAAGTATTTCTTCATCAATAACGCCTATATTAAAATCTGCATGGCGATATGGTATAAAGTCAGGTGTAGCATGACTTTTACTCACAACAATAAGCGATGTTTCCAAATGTTTATGCTGTAAAATGTGATCTGTATTCACAGCATCTTTCTCAAGAGAATCTAAAATGACTTTTCCAAAACCATCATTACCTACTGTTGCTATCAAGATAAGCGGGGTGCCTTGCTTTTTACAAAAAATGGCAAAGTTGCCACAGCTTCCGCCTGTTTTTAAATTGAATGATTTTGTTTCTGATAAATCTTTTACGATCTCTGTACCAATAAGGTCAATTAATAATTCTCCGATCGCTAATATCATCGCATCTTTTTTTAAATATCAATTAAAAAGCTCGTGTGCTTTCTCAGAAAAAATAATACCCGCAGCACTCCATGCACACTCATGCACACCACAAGCAATATTCGTTTGGGCATTGTAACATTCATTCATTTCAAAATTATTTACAGCAACTGCGTCTACCATCATTTCAAAAAGTTTTTTTTGCAGCATTTCTTTTCCCGAAACTTTTAACGCGGCACACATCAGCCCATTCCAAACGGGCCATAAACCTGCGTTATGAAATTCACCGGGCTTATTTCGAAATCTATAAGCAAAATTATTTTTCAGTTCATCCATCTCTCTGTCCTTATATTCTACTGCAGGCCAAAAAGAGGGCAACATGCTGTTTCTTTCTTCCAATAAACTTTGTATAAAATCCATGCAGCTTTTCTGTTGTGCAACTGTTCCTATTTTTAATAAAACAGCGAGTGCATTTGCCTGTAAATCGAACTGCACATAAATCTGTGCAGGGTTAAAACCCATCCACCAAAAAGATTTTGGCACCTCTTCTTTTTGATGAATCATATTTAGTGCATACCAGTTATCTGCATCTTCCCGGTAAAAAAAATTATTTTCTATTGTAGTTTTTATTTGCGTTGCTTTAGTTGCAAAGATCTTGTTGTTATAAACTTTTGCTGCAAGTTGCAGTGCCCATAACCTTAGTAATTGATCGAACAAAACGTAACCGTGTTGTATATATTCATCTGCCCAATCGCCGCTTTGCGGCACATACATTAAATGTTTACCGTTAAATTCCCAGACATCCATTACTTGCAATGCTAGGTTTACATTTGGCTCATAAGTCGTTAAAATTGTTCCGTCTTTTGTGTGCATGCTGTACATACACAAACCGATAATTGCCCATGCAGGCGCATCTGCACGGCCGGCAGTACCGCCATAACTCACTTTATTATTTTCATCTACATTACTTGGTAAAAAACCTGTAGCATGTTGGTTATCCCAAATGGTAACCAGAGAATTTTTGAAAGTTACAATTAGTTTTTCATCATTGGTGAGCAAGGCTGCAAGTCCGCATACGACTGAATCTCTCGTCCAAATTCTGCAATAATTATCTTCTACAACAGCAGCAGCAGTAAAGCCTTTTGGTGTGCTTACTTTATGCAATAGTGCAATTGCTTTTGTATATGCAAGCTGATTCTCCATATTTAATTATTAACTCTAATGCCCTCCTGTTGCAGGTATCGCCATTATTTCTTCTGTAAGTTTTTTCTTTTTTATGAGTAACGTAGCAGCTGCGGCTATTAGTAAAAGACAACCTGCAAAAGCAATAGCCTTGCTGGAATCATTGTTTAAGAAATGCCTCAGCACATAACCGAAAGTAATGGTCTGTAAAAACATTGGGATTACAATCATCATATTTATTATGCCCATGTACACACCGTATTTTTCTTTAGGTATTTCACTTACCACCATTAAGTATGGTATACCCATCATGCTTGCCCAGGCAATTCCAAAACCGGTTATTGCAGGGAAAAACAAAAATTTATTCTCAACTACGGAAAAAGCTATGAAGCCAACGCCGGCAATGATTAGGCAGAAAAAATGAACCCACTTAGGACCATACTTTCTTGCAAAACCTACCAGTAAAAATGCCACTAAAAAAGTTACAATATTGTACCATCCATTTACCAGACCAGTCCATTTTACCGCTTCTTCATACTTGCCAGCATTGCTGTCTATTTCATCCATTGCAGGCAAATCGTTTGAAGTTATATTAGATGGTATTTTATCTTTCCAGGTATTATAGGTTACAGAAGATTTCTCTTTTCCGTTTAATGCATTTGCGGGATCTATATTATTTTTTACCGCATATTGCTTTACTGCATCCTTAAAATTGCTGAATTTTTTATTTACCACATCCTGATCTGTATTTAACTGCTTCCAATGAAATGCATTTTCAGCAATACTTTTGGATGAATTTTGCCAGTAACAAAACAATGCGTACCACTGAAATAAATAAACAAGCGCAAGAAACCACATCACTTTTGGCATCCCTCCTATTGCACTAAATACATCTTTAAAAGGCGATAAAACATTTAATGGCGAAGCTCTCATTTCTGCTATTTCCTCATCTGTAGGTTTTATTTCGGGTGTGGTTTTCATACTCCACCATACTGAACTAATAGAACAAACAGCACCAAGCATAAAAGATGCAAAAACCCAGTTAGGCAACTTGCCTGTTTTACCTACAATTATTAATGGAAAAATAAACAGTGAGAGGTTAGCAAGTGTTTGTCCAAAACCCGTAAAAAAACTTTGAGATTGAAAGCCTAGACCCTGTTGCTCCGTTGGTAATTTATCGGCAACAAAAGCCCTGTAAGGCTCCATGGCCGTGTTATTACCCGCATCTAATACCCAGAGCAAACCTGCTGCCATCCATAACGAACTGCTGAATGGAAAAAAGAACAATGCAATGCTGCACATGATAGCCCCAATAAAAAAATAGGGTTTTCTTCTGCCAAATTTTGGATGCCATGTTTTGTCGCTCAATGCACCAATAATGGGTTGTATTAATAATCCCGTCAGAGGCCCGGCAAGATTAAGCCATGGAATTTCATCTGCCTTTGCTCCAAGAAAATCATAAATAGGATTTACGGCACTTTGCTGCAAACCAAAACTATACTGAATACCAAAGAAACCGACATTCATATTGATGATCTGCCAAAAACTAAGGCTGGGTTTTGTAATGTTCATACAATCAATTTGCAGTTAGCGTTGTTTAAAACTAATTAAAAATTGGTGGTTAGCAGTTAGCAAACGTTTGTGGTGGAGAATTTGATAATCTCTTTTAATCCGGCTTTGTAGAAATGATACTTTGCTGAGACAACATCTTTTTCATTGCGAGATACACGCCGTTGGTCCAGCCAAAGCCATCCTGTCCGGGATACTCACCGCCGCCCGCTTCTTTTGTAATATCTTCAACATTGTACTTCTCCATCATTTTTCCTGTGGCGGCATACACTTTTTCATTTACTGCAACCCAGCGTTCAGCTGCTTTTTTTGCAAGCTCGTTTTCGCCATAATTCATTAACCCCTTTACCGCAACCCATTGCAACGGTGCCCAGCCATTTGGTGCATCCCATTGCTGCCCGGTTTTGTTATTTGTTGTAGCCACACCGCCGGGCTTTAATAAATTATTTTTAAAAACTTCCGCCACTGCTGTGGCCTGCTTTTTATCTGCAATGTTTACAAACAATGGAAACAAACCTGCAGCAGTTATGATATTGTTTTGCTTTTTAGATGCAATATTATAATCACAAAAAAATTGCTGCGAGCTATTAAAACAGTATTTTAAAATTGCATTTTTTCTTGCATTGGCTTTGCTGTTATAAAGAGCAGCATTGCTCAAATCTTTGGTTAAAGAATAGGCCTTGGCCATTACTTTTTCCATGTTATACAATAAACAATTTAAATCTACAGGAATAAGATTGGTGGTTTGTATAGTAGCAATATTTTTTTCATCTGCAAACCAGCGACTGCTAAAATCCCAGCCACTCTCAGCTCCTGAGCGGAGATTTCTAAACATAGCTTTTTGCTTTGCAGAGAAATTATTTCCATTCTTCATCCATGTTTCACCGGATACTGCATTTTGAAAATTACTTTGGTTTGCAACATCCACATCTTCTTTATAAGATTCCTGCCTTGGTATGTCATCTCTGTCGTAATAACGGTTTAAGGTACTGCCATCAGGCATTTTTACTGCATGTTTGGTGTTGGCAGTTTTATCCATCCAGTAATTATATTCCTTTTGTAATGCAGGTAAATATTTTTTGTAAACTTCATCCCCTTTTACAGTGGCGAGCAAATCTACCATCATACTAAAAAAAGGTGGCTGGCTGCGGCTTAGGTAATAACTGCGATTGCCGTTTGGTATATGCCCGTATGTGTTTATGAGGTAAGCAAAATTGTCCAGCATGTTTTCCATTATCTGCGTTTCCCCACTTTCCTTTAAACCCAGCATAGTAAAATAACTATCCCAGTAATAAATTTCTCTAAACCTGCCACCGGGTACAACATATGAATTGGGCAATGGCAACAAAGAACTCCCATCTACCTTTTTATCAGCATCTCTTTTTAAAACTGACCACAATTTTTTTATGTGCTGTGTTACATCTTTTTCGTTCCCATCGTTTACTATCGCTCTTTTTGCAGATGGTGTAATGAAATTTTCATCTACAAAAAGTTTTAATGAAAAACGTATTGCAGGATCATTTTTAATTTTTACGTAATCAGCTACAATTGTTTTGGGATCTCTTTTGGGAACACAATCGACAAAGGTTTTACCATCGGGAAAAATTTTCGCCATCTGCACATCTGTAAACAACTGTCCGTAAATTTTATCAGGCGGCAACGGCTGTTGCGCAAACATATTTGCACTTAAAAACAAAGCGAGTATAAAAAAAATTTTGTTCATGATGATGTATTTTACTTATCAACCAAATCCGCTGTATGTTATTTTATGCGTTACAATTTAATATTGATAAACAACTGCTTCATAAGGTCTAAGTTCTTTTCCACTGTAAGGAGTTGCATAATTGTTTATCAATAATTTTCCTTTGCTCAGATCAATGACGGTATTGGCTGTAGCATTTTTTGTAGAAAAATTAAGCATCACCAATATTTTTTTACCATCCAACTCTCTTGTGTAGGAATAAACCTGCGGATTTTCTTTATCAAGCAAAGTGTATTTTCCATAAATTAAAACAGGACTGCTTTTTCGTAACGCCGTCATTTTTCTAAAATAATTTAGTGGGCTTGCAGGATCTTTATCTTCTGCAGCAGCATTGATGTATGCATGGTTATCGTTTACTTTTATCCATGGCGTTCCTGTCGTAAAACCTCCGTGGGCGCTGCTATCCCACTGAAAAGGTGTTCTTCCGTTGTCTCTTGCACAACCTGTTTTTTGTGATTCAATAAACGCTTTTAAATCACCGCCTGCATTTTTTACTTTGCCGTATTCTGCCATCATTTCTATATCCCTGTAATCCTCAATTTTATCAAATTTTGCGTTGGTCATGCCAAGCTCATCACCGTTGTAATAATATGGCGTACCTCTCATAGTTAGTAAAAATGTGGTGAGCATTTTTGAAGAGGCTTCTCTAAACTCGGGTGCATCATTTCCCCAACGGCTGAGCATGCGTGGCTGGTCATGGTTACCCAGGTAAATTGTGCCCCATCCTTTATTTGCAAAAACACTATCCCAATCACTGTACACGGTTTTAAATTCAAGCAAACTCCAGTTAGGGTTCATCACTTTGTATCTTCCTTTTTCAATACCTATTCCTACACCATCAAAATGATAACTCATGTTAAGTTCATGCCTGTCAGGATCTACAAAATTCATGGCTGTTGCTTTTGTAGTACCTGCACCTTCTGCCAACGTCATTACATCATATTTGCTTAAAACTTCTTTGTTCATTTCGTGCAAATAAGTGTGCACAGCCGGTGTACTTGCAAAATAAGTAAACCAATCTCCACGAAATTTTTCATCCAGTTCTTTTTGTGTAATTACAGGAAACGTAGTATCCTTAGCTATGACAGGAATTACGTCCATTCTAAAACCATCAATTCCTTTGTCGAACCAACGGCGCATCATACCATAAATTTCCTGACGCACTTTTGGGTTTTCCCAGTTAAGATCTGGTTGTTTGTAACTGAAATAATGAAGATAGTAGGCATTCGTCAGCGAATCAAAACGCCATCCACTGCCATCTACTTCAAACGAACCCGGACGAAAAGCAGGCTTGCCTTTTTCTGCCGGCCACCAGTGAAAATAATTTCTGTATGGATTGTCTCTGCTTTTGCGTGCTTCTGTAAACCATTTATGCTGATCGCTGCAGTGGTTCACTACAAGATCCAACACCACTTTTATTCCCCTGTCGTGCATTCCTTTTAGCAGGGTATTAAAATCGTCCATGGTGCCAAATTCTTTCATGATGCTTTCGTAGTCACTAATGTCATAACCATTATCTGCATTAGGGCTGCCATAAATTGGATTGAGCCACACGATATCTATACCCAGGCTTTTTATATAATCCAGTTTAGAAATTATTCCTTTTAAATCACCTACCCCGTCTCCATCGCTATCTTTAAAACTGCGTGGATAAATCTGATAAACCACTGCCTCCTTCCACCATGCTCTGTCTTTTACATTGGCGAAAGTGCTGTCTTTATTGAGTTTAGATGAGACAACTGTTTCTTTTTTCTGGTTGCTGCACGACATAAAAAAAATTACTGAGAGTAAAAGAATAATGGAATTTTTCATAAGATTTATTTTAAAATAACGGATTGCCATGGTTGTAATTGAATGCTGTTACCTGTAAAGTTTATTGCTGTTACAGTTGTATAATTGGTAAGCACAAGCCGGGTAAAACTTTTTAACTCATCAGGTAAAATAAAATCTGTTTTTGTGTTACTAAAATTTAATAGTATCAAATATTTTTCTGTGTTGAAGGTTCGGGTATATGCAAAAACATTTGGATTCTTCTCATCGTACAATTTATAAGAGCCATAAATTAATGCAGGACTATTTTTTCTTAAAGCAACTATCTTTTTAAAATAAGTAAGTACACTGTTGGAGTCTTTTTCCTGCACAGCAACATTTACAGTTGTATAATTTGGGTTTATTTTTAACCAAGGCTTTCCCAAAGTAAAACCGGCATTTATTTCTGTATTCCATTGAAAAGGTGTTCGTCCATTATCTCTGGATGTTTGTTTTTTATCTTCTAAAAAAGATTTTAAATCACCACTCGTATTTTTTAAATTTTCGTATTGGTTTCTTGTAGCCACGTCATTATAGTCTTCTATATTATTAAACCTAATATTACTCATTCCCAGCTCGTCACCATTAAAATAAAAAGGCGTTCCTCTCATGGTAAGTACAAACGTTGATAATAATTTTGAAGACGCTTCTCTATTTGCTGAGTCATCATTTCCGAACTTACTTACCATTCTTGGCTGGTCATGGTTGGCCATAAAAATGGCAAGCCAGCCTTTGTCTTTAAATACAGAATCGTAACGGGAAAATATTTTTTTATAATTCACAAGACCATAATCGTTAAGCGTTTTACCAATATCTACACTTTCAAAATGGTAAGCAATGTTTAATTCTTTCCTGTCAGGATCTACAAATTTCATAGCGTCTTCAGGCGAACTTCCGGCGCCTTCTGCTACAGACATTACATTGTATTTGCTGTACACTTCTCTGTTCATTTCCTGCAGGTAATCGTGTAGATGAGGCCCGTCGCCGTAATATTTTATCACATTCTTTTCGTAACCCTTTGGCAGCACCGGCCATGAAGTATCCTTTGATGCAAACTGAAATGCATCCATTCTAAAACCGTCTATTCCTTTGTTTAACCAGAATTTCATTATATCATACACTTCCTGTCGCACTTTTGGATTTTCCCAGTTGAGATCAGGTTGCTTTTTTGAAAAATAATGCAGATAATAAGCGTTGGTCAATGTATCATATCTCCAGGCTTCGCTTTTTACATCAAAAAAACTCCATCTATAAGTTGGCTTGCCTTTTTCAGCAGGCCACCAATGATAATAATTTCTGTAAGGATTTGTGCGGGAACTGCGGCTTTGTTTAAACCATTCGTGTTCATCGCTGCTGTGGTTTACTACCAAATCCATCACGAGTTTTATTCCTCTTTCGTGCATTCCTTTTAGCAACGCATCAAAGTCTTCCATTGTACCGAACTCCTTCATTATACTGCGGTAATCGCTTATATCATACCCATTGTCATCATTAGGGGAAGTGTAAATTGGATTCAACCAAATGGCATCAATACCCAAACTTTTTAAGTAGTCCAGCTTAGAAATTATCCCTTTTAAATCGCCTACGCCATCACCATCGCTGTCTTTAAAACTGCGTGGATATATCTGATATACGACCGCTTCTTTCCACCAGGCTCTGTCTTTTACGTTTGTAAAAGCACTGTCATTACTATTTTTTGGCAATACAGCATTTTCTTTGTTTGAAGAGTTGCATGCTGTTAAAAAAATTACTGCGAGCAGAATTGAAAATCGTGTCGTCATAATATTTTTTCTAAAATTGGTCGGCTTCTGTATTAAGCAATTTAAGGCGTGTTACGTTTTGAATATTTTACAGCTGAAAGAGAAAGTTTTAACCGGCAATAATTTCAATAGCCAAAATAAATAGTTTATTTCAGAAATCATTCGGTCAATAACCACCACAATCGCTGTGCTTAAATCTACGTGGAAAATTTTATATTCTCCTGCCTCTCTATCCAAATATTTTTCTGCAGCTAAAGATTTTCTTTTCGGGTTTGATAATTTGAAGGAATTAAAAATAAAAACCGACAGGAAATAGAAATTAGAATAGCAACCATTTACCGGTTAATTATTTTTAAAATCGTCTGTGTTTTTTACTGTAGACATGGAGAGGTTTGATGAAGTAATTTGATTGTTATTAAAACTAATTCAGGTGGCTTTTGCCCATAAATATTCCAGCGGATCCTGTTTGTGCGTTTTGAGCCACCATTTACAGAAGGCAAGGTTTAGGAAAAAAAGTGTCATCCCAATAAACAAATCGTAAAAGGCACCGGTGTATTTATACAACCCAAAACCATATTTGTAATACAATGTACTTCCCGCAATAGATTGTAAAATATAGTTTGTAAGCCCCATTTTGCCGGAAGGCACAAGGTTGCTTAAAATGCGGTTGTAGGTATTTTTTTGAAAGAGTAATACAAAACCACTTACCAAAATAAGTATAAATGCAATATTTGCCCAGGATGCAAACATTACAGACAGCGGATTTAATAAAGCTTGCCTTGTTACAACGTTAGGCAAAGAAATTGCAATTAAATAGAGTGGAACAAAAACAACAATTGCATATTTTGAAATACTTTTTCCAAAAGATAATTTTGGTCTCATCCACTACAAAAAGTTTTTTTCTTCCTGCTAAAAAGCCCAACAGGAAAAGAGCAGGAGCCTGCATAAATCTGCCATTTCCTCACGACCATAACAACAATGTCGTTTTGCCTAACGTAACGTTGCCTACAATATAATCAAAGAAATTACCATTGTTCATGTAAGCTGCAATCACCTTATAATAGTCATTAGAAAGATTTGGGGAGGGCACAAAACCAGTGTTAGCAACACCATAGAAAAAGCGACCAATCTCGACAGGCTGCGCCGTTGGTTAAGCAGCAATAATGAAAATGGTTTTGTTGCTTAGGTTGTAGACTGGCATTAATATTAAACCGAAGATTGCGTACAACGTAAGTATATCGCCCTGATAAAACGCTGTATTTATAAAACCAAAAATTAATAGCAAAGCCATGCGCCAAAAAAAGCGCAGACGGTAATCTTTGCCCTATAACTGCTGGTTTTTATTTTGTATATAAAAGCTAAAGCCAAACAATAATGCAAAAATTGCATAAGCTTTTCCTCCAAATAACAAGTAAGCAGACAGCATTACTTTTTTATCTAGATCCTTTACCCATAAAGGAAGATCTTGTAAAGAATAATTAAATTCAAACTGCTCCATATTATGCAGGAGTATGATGCATAATATGGCAAATCCTCTAAGTGCATCTACCAATTCAATTCAGTGAGTTTTTGGTTGTAATTGCATTGACGTAGCTTATATTTTTAGAATTACATTATAGGTAGGCTGGTAGCGAGCTTTTGTTTGATGGAATTACTTTCAGTATTTCAAATTATAACATTAGTAAGGATTATTGTTTGATCATGTTTAATTTATTTTCTGGCAACGTTTTTCTCGAATGGATTTGTTGCATCGTTAAAGATGATACAGCTGCAACAGATGAAACGTGCGACGCCACAAATGTTGCCAGTTGTTGTTGTATTTGTCCGGCTAAAAAATGTGAACATTTTTTAACCAAAAAATATTTCTTCTAAAAATCTGCACCATCAGTAACTGCTCTTGCAATAGCATAGCTTCCTACTTTTTTACCACATACCAATCCGCTATCACAGTCGCTGCGATAATGAATGGCGCCATACAAACGGGAAAGAGAAGCCTCTTTAGCCATATCATTATATGCAGTTGCTTTGGCGGGAATGATGTAGCCAAGAATGGTAGATGCTGCGCCGCTAAAAGTAGAATGCCCGCTTGTGTAAGAAGGGAAATTTGGCAGGCCTGTCCATGTTTTTATATCAGGATTAAATTGTGTTGGGCGTGGATTAAAATATTTATATTTTGTGCTCCAGCATACAGTAGCAGCATCCATCAAACTCATATTTAACAATGCCATATTTCTTGCCCATCTTACTTCGCTGAAACGTTGTTTTACAAAATCCTCGGAGGCAATTGCATTCCAGTGTCCTGGTGGAGTGTAAGTGTTCACGCCATCTGCCCAAAAGTGCACAATTTCAATTCTATTGCGGTCATAATTTTTAGAGTAGTACAACACTTCATCTGCTTCTTTTTTAAACTGCAAAGAATTGGTTGATGGTGGTGCATGTGCACTTATATCTGTAACCATTGTTAAAGAGTCAAATAAAAATGTTTTTACTTTTCCAAACAAAGGCAACATTGGTGGGCGCTTTGGAAGGTCCTGACTTATCCATGGCATTTCTCCTGTGGCTGCCGTTTGCGATTCCATTTGTGCCCAAAGAGTTGCTGTGCCTATTGCTGCACCTGCTCTGTCTGTTCTTGCTCTTGCGGTAAATTTTTGTGCAACTGTTCTTCCCAAAGCTTCTCCGGCTTCTACATCGCTGCGCACATTTGCTCCTGCTAATATGCGGTAGAGTTTATGCTCATCTGCCTTTTGCTGTATATAATCCAGATCAGCCGGAAATAATAATTTTAATAATTCAACTGTAACACCCACCACCGCTGCATCTTCCGAAGGATAAGAACCCAAATCATTTTGTGGCACCAAAGGTTGTACTCCGTTATCAATTTTATAAGGTGCTTTGCGGTTGTATAATTTTTTATAATAAAAACTTGCTATCAGCGCATCATATTGCGCTGCTGCCACATACGCATAAGCACGGGCTGCGTACGGCGGATTACTGAAAGGGAAAATCGGATAAGCAAATGGGTTTGCCGCACTCGGAAAAGGATAAGTGCCATCCGGATTTTGGTAAGGAGGAATATTGTGCTTAGCAACAAGCTCCCGTAAAATTTCGTTCCACCTTAGTATAGCACCTGCACTCCAATATGCAATGGTATTTTTTTGAGTTTGGTTTAAATTTCTTTGCCAACCTTTTATTTCATTTATCTCCGAAACATAAGCAGGCGTGTTAGTTGCAGCCGGCACAGGCACAGGGAACTCAGTAGGACCTGTTAATAACACAGGCTTCCATTCGCCCGCGTTTACATCAGTTTTCAAGGGATTTAATGCGGCAAATTCCATATTTCTTTCTACAATAGATTTGTTACATGCTTGCAATAAAAATATGGCAAGCAGTATAGATAGTATGAAAAATAATTTTTTCATTTAATTAGTTTTTTTGTTAATAACTCAACTTATGATTTGGAAGCAATGATTTTTTTCTTCTTATTAAAATCTAAAAGATAAAACGCTCCGATATTATAATGGGTAGTTTGTCCAACATTGCGACCGGCGATCGCACTGTTAAAGCCGCCCGTAAAGGAAAATTCACCATCCTTTTTAAAATTGTATTTGCCATTAAAACCAATGATTGAACTGTTCATCCTGTTGCTTAAAAAAGGCATATTGTTTTTGCTTATATCAAAACCTCCTTGTGTTGTCCACTTATTAAAAACAGCTTCGGCAATAACTCTATTGTTACGAAACCCTGTTCGAATATTGAATGAGGTGGCATTTGGCATATATACTTCATCGCTGTAATGAAGTTCATTTGTGTAGTAAGATGTGCGATCTATTTTTATGTTGCTCCGTTGTATATATGTATCCGAAATTGTAGCAAACCAATTACTGATCTGATAATCCAGCATGCCTCTAAAAGACAGATTGGTACTGTGCATACCAATTGAAAGCGGTAAATAATCAGCCACATAATTGGTAGTAGGAAAAGATAAACCGCCAATCGTAAATGCTGAAAAAGTTCCGGAGCCGATCTTCTTTTTTAAAGACATATATTTTATGAACAGCGATAAATCCTGCAGCCCTTTCATGCTGTGCATGGTGCCTGCTGTAGCCTTAGTATTTATGTACGGCAGGCTGAATAGAACATTTAGTTTATTAGTAACCCCATAATTACCCTGCAACATATATTCTTTTGTAGAGACCGTTCCAAGGTTTGCATTGTCTCTTTTATTAGTGCCCTCCCAGTAATTTTTCCAGCTACCGCTGCCGTACATTACACCCGCACAGAATTGCTTTTTATTCATCATAATGGCATCAATATCTGTTTGGGCAAATGATGAATAAAATGAAAAAACTGAACAGAATATTATTATGATTCGAATTGATTTTATATTTTTCATTTTAACGATTTTAGTCATTAAATAATTTACAGTTTCATCTTAAGCGTTGAAACCACAAAGTCTCCAACCTTTCTTCCGGCATCTGTACTTACTATACAGGAGTTGTGAAAATGGAGGCCCCCGTAAAACCTTGCCCAGTTATTTTCTTCTGCTGCCGCACGAAAAGATGTATAGCTTCTGCTGGCAATCCCAAACTCAAGTTCAGATGTATCCTTATAATGAAAGTTATCGCCATACACACTTGTAAGTGCCTCTGC
>JANXTN010000298.1 GCA_025352435.1 Ferruginibacter sp.
ACTTTTACTAAGCACCCATGCATTAAATGCACTTAATGTAGGTCCGGTATTTCTTAAAAAAAGATAGAGTTGATGAATCAATTCCTTTTTACCAACAACCACTCCACCAAGCACACGACCTTGTCCATCAATAAACTTGGTAGCGGAATGTACCACAAGGTCTGCACCAAAATTAATTGGTTGCTGTACTGCCGGTGTAGCAAAACAATTATCCACAACAAGTAAAACACCTTTAGGCTTGCAGAGGGATGATAAAAATTCTATGTCTATAATATCAAGCCCGGGGTTAGAAGGCGTTTCCACATAAAGCATTTTTGTATTTGGCGTCATTAAGGCTTCTATACCTGCAGGATTATTCATGTCAAAATAAGAATAGTCAATGCCCCATTTTGGTAAATATTTTGTGAGTAGTGTGTGGGTGGATCCAAAAACAGCTGATGCCGAAAGAATGTGATCTCCCTTCTGCAAGAAAGCCATAAAAGTAGCAAACACAGCAGCCATCCCTGTTGCAGTAGCCACACCATCTTCTGTATTTTCCAGTGCTGCAATTTTTGTTACAAATTCATCTACAGTTGGGTTAGAAAAACGGGAATATATATTTGCCTCCGGGCTATCACTTGCAAAAGCATCTGCCATATCCTGCGCAGAATCGTAAGTGAAGCTACTGGTTAAGAACAATGGCGTACTGTGTTCTTTTTGTGCCGTTTGTTCTGTTTGTAGCCTGATGGCTTTTGTTATAGGGTGAAGGTTTTCCATAAAATACAAATCGAAAATTGTAAACTATTTTAAATAATTACAATGAAATTAATGAAGAATAGGTTGTGAATTATTGCTGATATTATCCGGCATTTTTATAGAAAATATTAAATGATTTTTTACTCATTAATCAAAACGCCGTTTACTTTTACTTTAAAGTGAATGACTGCTCCTGCACGCCTCAGTGTTTCCGCAACAGAACAATATTTCTCTACTGATAATTGTACTGCCCTAAAAGCCTTGGCAGGTTCCACCTTGCCTGACAAATCAAAAATCAAATCAATATTTTCCCAAACAGATGGTTCTTTGCCATGGTGCCTTTCACCATCTACCAATATTTGCAGGCCGGTAATTTCCTGCTTTTGTTTTTTTAAAATACTCACTACATCTACCGCACTGCAGCCACAAAACGCAGCAAGCAAGGTCTGCATTGGCCGCATGCCTTTGCCCGTGCCACCGTCACTAACGGGAATATCAATCATCATGCTATTACCTTTTGCATCGGTAATCGTCATTCCATAATCTGCATGGGTTCTGCTTGCGGTAAGTAGTGGCATATGCTTTTTTTGGCGAAGGTAAAAGGAAAGAGCGGATTAAGAAAGATTAAGGACTTTTGGGGCTCTCATCTATAAAACCTTGTTCAACTTTTGTCCGGCCTCACTCGCTGTACCGTATGCCGCTAAGGAGCGGCACACATCGCTCCCTCCGCCGCAGCCTTTGGGCAGTTTATCTTCGGGGAGCGAAGCGGAGTTGGATAAGATGTGTATCGAGTATTTAAAAAATTAAGCCCTTATATCAATTAATTTATGCTCGTATGCATATTTTATTAACCCTATTAATCCGGAGGTTTGGGTCTTCCTAAAAATATTTTTTCTGTGGGTTTCAACAGTACGCTCACTTATGCACAAAGTGTCAGCAATTTGTTTGTTATTAAATTCTTTTTCAATTAGGCGAATTACTTCTATTTCTCTAATTGTGAGGTGAACTTCCTCTAAAATCTTCTTACGTTCTGAAGATTTAATCATTTCTTCCAATACTTCTTCACTAAAATATACGCCGCCACGGGCTATTTTTTCTAATGCAATAATCAATTCTTGTTTACCTAAATTTTTTAAAACGTAGCCTGCAATATTACTATCGTCTATCATCTTTGTAATCAAATCTCCCTGGCCGCTCATAGATAGTGCAAGAATTTTTATCTCAGGATAAATTGTTTTTACCATTTTAGCAAGCTGAGCGCCATTCATGAGCGGCATCATAATATCAGTCAACAATATGTCAACTTTAATTTTAGCAAGTATTGCTTCCATCTTTTCGGGCTGGTTACATTCAATTTTTACAACGAAAATTGGATGGTCTTGGAGTAGTGATTTTAAACCATCAATTACTATCTGGTGATCATCAACAATTGCTAAATATATTTTTTCGTTCTTCATACATATTCTATGATAGATATGAAATTTATGAGTTAACTATTTAATAAGCAAATAAATTTTAAGATAGAATCCGAGACTATATTGTTTTAGTCGTTTTGGATATTTAATCTTTCAACCTCCATACATTGCCAACCCATACTGACCGCCGTTGTTGGTATACATTAAAGGCAAGAAGGAGAGCGTACCAACAATATGTGTGAGGCTTTCAAATTATCAAGTAATAAAATGCAACTTTCTTTTTGGAGACATTGCTGCGAATGAGGCAGAGTAGCAGTTTGTAAGTAAACGCTTTATTCAGATGCAGCTGGAGCGAAACAAGACAGATAAAAAAGATGCCAAATGGATTTGCCGTTACGCTATTAACCAACAGCCGGCACTGTGGCAAATGCCCGATAATGCTTACTTTGAGGGCAAACAGATCTACAATACCAGTCGCAGTTTTGCAGAGCAGATC
>JANXTN010000210.1 GCA_025352435.1 Ferruginibacter sp.
CCCAGATATGGGTAAATTTAAAAGTACCGCAAGCTAATTTACCATTTTCTGTATGGCAAAATGTATGTTTTCCCGTTTCGATCGCTCCATAATTTTTGATAGGATAAACCTCAAAAGTTTCTATGATGGGCTTTCTAGTTAAGACATAATCTAATTTAAAAAGATCGGTAAATGCTTCAACTGTTTCTTTATAATTTCTAAGTCCTGTATTGTCTTGGTAAACTTCAAGATTATCGGCAAAGTACAATTTAAGTCTTGTAATATTTCTGCTGTTAAATGCCTCGAATAAAGCACTGTCCTGCTTTACAATTATATCATACAGCGGTCTATTTATAGGAGTGTAGACCTCGTTAGGTTTGAAAGTTTGTATATTTTTAAAAGACCTACATGATGCCAATACTAGAACTATTGTACAAAATAAAATGGAGATAAATATGATCTTAAATTTCATGTTGGTTGGTTTTAAGAAATAAACAAATATCCTCCACTCGATTGCGTGACGAACGCAACGTTCGCTTATATCTTCCCATCAAATAAAAACTAAATAGACATTCCACCGCTCAATATCTGCGCTGCTTAGCCAAAGATCCCCGCCTGAACGGACGGGCAGACTTTTGTGAGGAACGAACAAAAGATTGTAGGCGGGGCTGCGAACAAATATCCAACATCGATAAAATGCTCAAAGCTCCAAAATAACAACTCACCCCTGCGTCTTCGCCCAATCCGCCATGTAGCTTTCTAAAATAATTAATGGTACTGAGCCCACCGACAAAAGCGCATCATGAAAGTTTTTTATTTTAAACTTTGCGCCAAGTTCCTTTTGGTATTTTGCTTTCAACTCTTTTATTTTAAGTTCACCAATTTTATAGGAAAGTGCCTGGCCCGGGTTTGCCATATAACGCTCTGTTTCAGATACAGAGCCTTGTTCAGCCCTTCCACCCTTTTCCATCATGTACTTTATAGATTCTTCTCTTGTCATTTTACCCGTGTGCAAACCCACATCTGTCACCAGTCTAATTGCCCTGAATAACTCAGATTTTAACGCCGCTAATTTTTGATAAGGATCTTTGTACAAACCCAGTTCTTCCCCTAGCGATTCTGTATACAAAGCCCAGCCTTCAGAAAAAACAGAGTAGCCTGCGTACTTTCTTATTTTAGGTGTGTTGGGGTTTTCCTGTTGTACAGATAATTGAAAATGGTGCCCCGGTATAGCTTCATGTAAAAAAAGATTTTCATTGCCTAATTTATTGTACGTGCTTGCGTTGATGATAGGTACATTGAAATAACCTGGTCTGCTGCCATCTTCAGCACCGGTTTGGTAATTGGCTGCGGAGGTGGCAGCTTTAAATTTATCAATAGCTTTTACTGCAAAAGCCGCTTTAGGAACAATGTTAAAAATCTTCTGCAGGTTAGGTTGTATGATGGGCAGAATAGCTCTGAAACTATCAAGCACTTGCTCATCTGTGGTATATGGAAAAAACTGTTTGTCAGTCAATGCATAATTATAAAATGCCGCAATATCTCCTTTAAAACCAATCTTGTTTTTTAATTTCTCTATCTCTTTTGTAATTCTGTTTACCTCACTTAATCCTGTTTTATAGATCTGCTCAGGCGTTTGGTTGGTAGTAGTAAATACTTTTACTAAAAATTTGTATTGCTTAGCGCCGTTTGGTAAAGCGTTTAAACCTGCAGTGGGCAATGCTTTTGGCAAATAAATATTCTTTATATAATCTGCTAATTTTTTATAGGTAGGGATCAGTTTACTATTGATGCTGTTTTTATAAGCAGCCATTATTTCACTTTTTTCATTTTCAGAAAATGTTGCAGGCATATTTTTTAAAGGACCATAAAATATATTCTTGCTTTCATCAGATACTGTTTGCGCTTCCAACTGCGGAATCATTTTTACAACCAACGCTTTTGGCAATATCATTCCTATGGCAATTCCCTTATTAAAATTGGCAATGGCAGTATCTGCCCAATCAGTAAACTGGTCTATTCTTTTAAGCCAGTTATAATAATCAGTAACAGTTTTAAAAGGCTGTATGCCCGTACCGGAGCCTAGTGAGGGCAATTCAGTCGGCAAACTTCTAAACTGATTCATCGGCATATATTCCTGATGAAAAGTTTCTCTTTCCAATGCCTCGCCGGTTTGCAGCAATAAAATATCGTACGATATTTTGTCAAAAGAACTTAAAGATTGCCTTGGGAACTTTTTTAATTGCTGTTGGTATGTTACATTATAGTCGTGTACTTTTTTAATGTAGGGCGCCGCAATGGTATTCGGTAATTGGTCATTAAAACGGTTATCGCCTCTTTGCGTAGCACCAAGCGGGTTAAGGGTTAGGCCTTCATCATAATAAGCGGCAAGCATATTATTAAAAGCTTCATTCTTTTCTATTTTCTGAGCCTTTGTTGGTAGTGCAATGGTTGCAGTGATGCACAAAACCAGCATGCACTTTATTGGCGTTCCTATTTTCATAAATAAAAATTTATAGTTGAAAAAGTAATAGTTTAATTATTAATCATTTCGATAAATAAACAACCCCATTCTTCATCACAAAATTCACCTTGTGCATGTTGCTTATATTTTCAATAGGGTCACCGGTTACAGCAATAATATCTGCCAAAAATCCAGCTTTAATTTGCCCCAGATCATCACTATGAAAAACCCTCGCATTTACAGATGTGGCCGATTGCAATACCGCCAATGGCTTCATACCGTAGTCAACCATCATTTCCATTTCTCTCACATTATCACCATGTGTAAATACACCCACATCACCACCAAATAAAATAGTTACCCCACTCTTCAGCGCCATGGCAAAACTTTTTCTTTTTTGTTGTATGCGGTTAGGCTCAGGATCTGTGCCTTTTTTCCAGCCTGCATATTGTGCCGTTGCATCACCGGCAGCCAAAGTGGGGCAAAGCGCAACTCCTTTGTTTTTCATCAGTGTAAAAATTTCTTCATCACCATCATCACCATGCTCAATGGTTTC
>JANXTN010000224.1 GCA_025352435.1 Ferruginibacter sp.
ATGGGTGCACGGTCAACCCATACCGTTGGCGGCCCCGAGGGCGGGCCCGCTGTGCCATTTTTGAACTGGAGCAAGCAATATGGCGATCTGCGCATTGCCCACTTTATTGGCATGCATGCTTTGCAGATAGTGCCGTTGTTATCCTGGTATGTATTGAAAAATACTTTTGCCACAATAGTCCTGGGGTTGTTCTATGCGGCACTTGCGGCCTTTACCCTGGTGCGGGCATTGCAGGGCAAATCTTTTCTGCGTAATACAAAAGCCGAAAAATTGTCTGTAAATTAGCTATACAAGTTACGAAACAGCATGAACCCAAAGGTTGATTTTTATTTTACAAAAGCTAAAAACTGGCAGCAAGAAGTAACGCTATTGAGAGATATAATGCTCGGTTGCGGGCTTGATGAAGAATTAAAGTGGGGCGTACCCTGTTACACAATCGGTAAAAGCAACATTGTATTGATCCATGTTTTTAAAGAGTATTGCGCACTGTTGTTTTTTAAAGGCGCTTTGCTGAATGATGCTCATGGTATCCTTGTTCAGCAGACAGAAAATGTGCAGTCGGCCCGGCAGTTAAGGTTCATTAATACCAAACAAATTGAAGATTTACGGCCGGTTATAAAATCCTACGTTTTTGAAGCTGTTGAGGTAGAAAAAGCAGGTTTAAAAGTAGAGCTCAAAACAACAGCAGATTTTACTGTGCCCGAAGAGTTTCAAAATAAATTAAATCAACATCCAGGGTTAGAAACTGCCTTTGCCGCGTTAATACCCGGGCGGCAAAAAGCATACTACCTGCATTTTGCCGCGCCGAAACAAGCTAAAACCCGCGAGGCCAGGATAGAGAAATGGATGCCACAAATACTTATCGGGAAGGGTTTAAACGATCTGTAAATTAAAACTCTGATCTAATATTTTGCGCGCAAATGGATACACTTAAAATAACTGTTCATATCGTATCGAGCCTCGACGGGATAATTGCCAAAAAAGATAACAGCATCTCCTGGTTTGATACTACCGACCATTACGAAAAAGGTGCTACAGTTACCGCGCAAGATGCGGAAGAATTTGTTAAATCGATAGATTGCTATGTAATGGGTGCCCGTACTTACGAACATGCCTTGGCACTTTCAAAAAAACATGGCTGGGCTTATGGTAATACACCTACTTTAGTATTAAGTAATAAAGGTCTGCCTATTGAGCAACCAAGTGTGGAGATTTGTTTTGGCGACCTTAACCGGTTAGTAAATGAACGCCTAAAACCACACTATAAAAATGTGTGGGTAGTTGGCGGTGCTATGCTCATCAGGGATTTTTTAGATCTAAAACTGGCAGACGAGATACGCCTGTCTGTAATGCCGATAATTTTGGGCGAAGGCACTATGCTTTTTGATCACATAGGCCGCGAACAGGCCTTGCACCTTAAAAACGTAACACCCTACAAAAGCGGCATGGTTGAGCTGCATTATGAAGTAAAAAAATAACAACACATTTGACGAATCCCCCGGCGAAAGCCGGAGGATTCGTCAATCTAAAACTTTACGCCGGTTGCCCTACGCCGTCGTTTAATAATTTCTGCAAACTACCCGGTATATATTTTGCCCAGCCGGCAACGCAAGTTTCATAACATTCTACCTGTGGCACTAAACCAAGGTGTGTAAAATTGATTGTGGTAAGGTTATCATCGCCATACAGCTCAAATATTACGCTGGTATTTGTCCATTCAGTTTTGTCTTTAAGCCAGGGGAGGTAACTGTTGGTTATAGCCCAAACAATTTTGTAGTTAGGAGTAAGTTCTGTGACCTTAAAATCCACAAATGTTTCACCAAACCTTACGGTAAACTCGTCATTAAGTTTTTCTGTACTGCCGGTAACGTCTTTTGCCCACTAGTGCGATACCCGGCTTATGGCTTCCATTGCCTCTTCGGCAGTTATGTTTGCAGTTATACTGCAAGTAAAATCTGCTGTTTTCATTTCTTAGCTGCTTTATCTTTTAATAAACCTTCTAACTTTTTCAATTTGCCAGCCCAGAATGCGTCGAAGTATTCGAGCCATTTTTGCAGTTCTTTAAATCCATCTTCAT